>NZ_JAUBOV010000036.1:0-71718 GCF_036700405.1 Microcoleus sp. T3_D1 | reverse complement strand
GCAAACGAACAAGCGGCGGAGATTTCTACATCCAGCCAGCCAATAGTTGCCATCCCCAATATTCAAAAACAGGAAAATTATCCCAGCGAAATTCCTTCACCAATTCAGCCATTACCAGCAGCCAACGAACCAGCGGCTGGCATCCCAAATGTTCAAAAACAGGAAAATTATCCCAGCGAAATTCCCTTACCCATTCAGCCATTACCAGCAGTCAACGAACAAGCGGGTGGCATTCCAAATGTCCAAAAGCAGGAAAACTATCCAAACGAAATTCCCTTACCCATTCAGCCATTACCAGCAGTCAACGAACAAGCGGGTGGCATTCCAAATGTCCAAAAGCATGAAGGAATATCAATATTTCTCCAAAGAGAGGCGATCGCAGAGGCAAACTCCGCTAGAGAATCATTAATATCTAAAGATGCAAGGTCGATCGACGAGGTAGGATCTGTATCTGCCCCCAACCTTTCCCTAATAGCAGGTGAGGCAACAGATACAGCTATTGTAGGGTCTGTTGCCTCTGAGTTGCCTGCGATTCAGACAGATCGGGAAAGCAACCAGCCTTTGCCAAGTAGCGGAACTAATCGTTTGACCCCCGCGATCGCCCAACTTAGTGCCATAGTCCCTTCTGACCCAACCGTTGAGCAAGATGGTACTGTGGTAGCTTCCGGTGCATCACCTGAGAGTACCGACCAAAGTCTAATATCGCTTGCTCAGACAACGAAACCATCGCTTGTTCGCAGGACACCGGGAGAATTAGAACCTGAACAACTTCAAACCTCTGCACCGGAACAGGTGCAACTAGCATGGGACAAGCCGGATTTTGTTCAGCAGGATGGGAAAGGAGCCTCAACTGAATCTAGTACCATTCCAGAAGAGCAACCTGCGGGGGAAAGGTCAACCCTTACTCAGCTTCAGCAGCAAACCTCGATCGCCCAAGCCTCTTCAGATCCTCAACAGCCTATTGCACAAGGGCGATCGCTTTCTCCCAGTCAACCTGCTAACATCCAGCGAGACTCAGACTCTCAAGAAACAGAAGCATCGCCTGGTGTAAGAGAACAGTCTTCAATAGAAGGGCGATCGCTTTCTCCCAGTCAACCTGCTAACATCCAGCGAGAGCCAGAGCCTCATCAATCTCAAGCCAGTATTACCACAGAGGATGTCCGACCTGCCGAAACGCAAACTGTCGCCCAGCTATTAAGCCAACCTGGAGCCACTCCCCAACTCCCGAAAGTTTTGGAAAATATTACCACTAGCCAACCTTTAGGTATTACTAAACCTTTGATTCAACGCTCTGAATTCCTCTCAGAAACTTCTTTCCCAGAAACTGCCCGTATCTTCTCAAGCGATGAGCCTCAAAACTTTTCTGTAGAACCCGCTGTCCCCACCTACCCATCAGTTACTAATATACAGGAAAAATCGGACAAAGATTTCAGTAGTGAAGTGCTAAAACAAAGTATGATGATTCAAAGGCAAGAAAGCGATGCTCCAATCACAGATGTCCCTGATTCATGGTCAAGTATTGAAGAATTGCTCGGTGAAAATAATGCAATACCAAGCGACCCCGCAGTGGTGCAAACCTACTCGACAGGAGTGCAGCAAGCAGTTCCGCGCCAACAGCAGCAAGCAATATCGGATATTCGCACTGCCATGCTACTTCCCCCTGGAATTTTTAGCGGAACCGCAGGCATTCACAGTTTAGATTTGCAACAGCAGCCAACTTCTGTAAAGGCGTTAATGGAAAAAGCTCTCCAATCTAGAACGAAATTGGAAGAAAAAGCTGCCCCTCGTAACGCTGAACCTGCTCAAACTATCTCATCCTCTTATCTCGGAGTATCTGAAAAATTAACCCAAGTTACTGAAACAAAGGAAGAGAAAAAAGAGGAAGAATTAACAACTGACAAGGTAGAAATTTTGGCAAGAGAAATTTATCCACTCTTGCGACAACGCCTAGAGATTGAAAGAGAGCGTCATGGGTTCTATTATAGTTACCGATAACTCCTCTAAAATCTGAGAGGTTTCCTCAATTTTAATTAATAAGCTGTTGTGCATTTAATTTGTATGTTGAGGGCGGGCAGGATGCCCACCCCACAAGAGGAAAAATTTATTTTACTATGCAATTTAAATGCGGATTAGCTTAACGTATCTGCTCGTCACACGCAGTTTATTCTAATTAGTTCAAGTTTTCTAAGTAACTAGGAGTGAAACATGACAAAATCAGACAAAGCACGCCAGATAGTTAAGGATGGGCTTGTAAAAATTGGCAATTCAGCCATAGAGACACAGGCGAGAACATCTGATAGAAAGCGGGATAAAGATTTCCAAACAATAGAAGTAATAAGGCGGAAAGAGGCTGAAAACCTCTATAAACAACAACAAGTTGATAGCCGTCTTGCCAAAGCTGCTTTAATTCCCAGAACTGGGGAACAAGCTTCTACGATTAACTTCATGTTCAACCCAACTGATCTGAGCCTGAGCCGAAGTGTTAGTATCACTCCCATGAACGGAGCAAGGACACAAAGAGGTTTACCCAAAGTTAATTTTGGCTTTGTTGAACCATACAAGCTAAGCTTAGCTGGAATTTTGTTTGATACCTACGAAACAGGAGGAAGTGTATTAAATGAGATTCAACCATTACTAGATGCCGTCGATTTTTCCAAATTTCAAGACCCATTTAAAAAAGAAGAGGCGGGTGGAAAAAAATATCAAGAAAGAGTGGTACAAGCCACTATGGGTAATCAAGCGGCCCAAGAACTCTTTACATCTGTTGGTAAAAATTTTGCCGGAGTAAATGTAAATGCTTTGGAATACAAAGAATATGGTGCAGGAAAGATAGGAGAGCAAATACTCGATATTCGACGGCCTCCTGTTTTTTACTTCATTTGGGGCGATAAAAATTATATGTGCTGCATGGTCAAGCAGTTAGATTACAAGTTGACCATGTTTTTACCCAATGGTACTCCCGTGAGGGCAATGGTCAATATCACTCTAGAAGAAGTTGATTTAGGAGTCGCAGATAGAGGATTTAGTGCGCGACAATCTATCATTAGCAAATAAATCTTAGCCAATTTTTTTTGATAAAACATTGAGTGTCTATGACTTCCAAACCTACTGATTATGTATCTATTCCCCTCATCGAAATTCCCGATGCCGACCCAAAATTAATGAAGGATTTCACGAGAGATGTCCTCCAAATTTGTGTAGAAGAAAGCCTACACTTACCTGGAATGTTCACTTTGGTGATTAATAACCCCTATGCTCCCTTAGATCAAGAAACAACAACCTGGCAATACGATTCCATTGTTCAGGTTGGAAAAAAAGTTAAACTCGGTTTTACTTCCAGTACCACAGAATCTACTCAAGCACAGACAGGATATGTCATCGAGGGAGAAATTACAGCAATAGAAACCCACTTCACCAGTCGTACCCAAGCGCCCATCGTCATTCGAGGTTATGATGTCGCTCACCGCCTGCATCGAGGGCGTTATATCCGCTCTTTTCAAGACTATACAGATGGGGATATTGTTGAAGAAATTGCCAATGAATTAGGCATCGAAATTGACACCTTAGAAGAAAGCGGAGAGGTACACGAATACATCTTTCAAGAAAATCAAACTAATATGGAGTTTTTGCGAGAACGAGCGGCTCGCATTGGCTTTGAATTATTTGTTCAAGATGGCAAACTGTATTTTCGCAAACCTAAACAGAATGAAATTTTAAAGCTGCAATGGCTGCGGGATGTATCTAGTTTTCGCGTCCGCATTACCACTGCCGAACAAGTCAAAGCAGTGGAAGTGCGGAGTTGGGACTATGAAAGAAAAGAAGTAATTGTTGCCCGCGCCCCTCAACAAAGTCCTGCGCCTGCATCGAATAGCTCTAATTTAACAGGGCAGACAAAGGTAGCAGTAACTAACGCATCGGATAACTTAGTTATTACGACCACTAATCATGGACGAGGAAGCGACTACAGCCAAAAATTCGGCTCTAACCCTCCAGAGCCGAAAATGATCGTAGTTGATAAGCCGACTGCCACTCTTAAAGAAGCGGAGGTAATGGCAAAAGCGCTGTTTAGTGAATTAGAGGGAGATTTTGTCTGTGCGGATGCTCAAGCTCCTGGCGATCCGCGCATTCGACCAGGGAAAGTGATAGAACTAGAAAAAATGGGGCGCTATAGCGGTCAATATTACGTTACCGAAAGCCGCCACTTGTTCTATGAAGGCATTTATACCACAGAGTTTAGCGTGCGGGGGCTGCGCGGAGGCGATTTGCTGCAAACATTGTCCCCATCTGTGAGGCCCAGACCTGGGCAAACCCATCTGGTAGGCATTGTCACTAATAACAAAGATCCCAAAGGTTGGGGGCGAGTTAAGGTGAAGTTTCCGACTCTTACACCTGAAAAAGACAGCACGGCTCATGCGAGTTATTGGGCAAGAGTTGTCGGGGTAGGCGCCGGTCCAGGGCGGGGTTTTGACTGCTTGCCAGAAATTAATGATGAAGTGTTGGTGGCTTTTGAACATGGCGATATCCATCGCCCTTATGTGATTGGTGGCGTTTGGAATGGAGAAGATCAACCTCCAGAAAAGGTGGAAAATACAGTGGGCGATCGCTCTCAAGTGCGCCTACGAACGTTTAAAACCCGCACAGGTCACACTTTACAATTTGTAGAGGAAACTCAACATAGCAGCCAAGCTGGAATCTACATTACCAGCAGTGGCGGTCATCAAATTGAAATCAATGATAGCGATGGCTCCATAGAAATTCAGACCCAAGAAGGGCAGCGCATCACGTTGAGCGATCGCTCCTCTAACATTACCATCCACTCCAAAGGCGACATCAACCTCACACCCGGCTCGGGTAAAGTAGTCGTTTCCGGTACCATTTTAACGGGCGGCGTCCTCCTCGGCACTCCACTCAGTTCGGTCAATGTGGGTGAAACTCTGACTAGCTTAAAGGAGCAACTCCAGCAAAATACCGAGGGCGATCGCCAGCGCGATCGCACCGCTGCCGAACTGCGGCAGGAAATTCAAAACAATGCTCAAGCCGATCGCCAGCGCGATCGCACCGCCGCCGAACTGCGACAGGAAATTCAAAAAAATGCTGCTGCCGATCGCCAGCGCGATGAAACCTTAAAAGCACTACAAAACCAAGTTCAGCCCAGAACTTCGCCTACTCAGTCTCAGACTGCATCCCCAGCGAACGCTTCTACCAATCCCACCAGCAATCAAAAGTCCGCTCCAGCGAACCCACCAGCAACTTCCTCGACAACTCCTACACGTTGATTCGACTTTTGTCGAATACTCCCACAGAACCCACTTTGCTAAATTGAGAGCATCTGTCTGCGGAGGTACTTGGCATGGTCAATCTAGCCAACCGGCAATTGCGTCGCCCCTACTTGGGTCAAAGTTTGCGGTTTCCCCTGCAAGTCAACCCACAGGGAAGCATTGACTTGAGTGCAGAAGAGCAAAACATCCGAGAATCTATATACATCATTCTCTTGACCCAGTGGGGAGAACGAGTGTACCGCCCCAACTTTGGTTGTCGCTTGTCCGAGTTGATGTTTGCTCCCATAAACTCGCAAACCCTAATGCTGATGCGGATTTATGTCCAAGAAGCCTTAGAGGTGTGGGAACCCAGAATTATTGTTGATGAAGTGTTAGCCGATCCCGACCCCACTCAAGGCCGAGTCGATCTCATCATTAACTACCGCCTCCAAACCAGCTACGAGTCCCGCAGTATTATATTTCCGTTTTACCTTCAGCCAGAACCAGAATTCGGGAATGGGTAACTCTCAGTAATCAGTGGGCAATGAGCAGTTAACACTTAACAGTTAACCATTAGCTAACAGATCGCAACTGACCAATTACCAATTACCCATTACCAATTACCTAGACTATGGTTTTTGATTTCCTGCCCAAGCTACCCAAGCCGAATTTAGATGACCGGGACTACGAAGACCTGGTAAAAGAGTGCCTGCTGCGAATTCCCCGCTATTGCCCAGAGTGGACGAATTACAACCCCAGCGATCCAGGGGTAACTGTGATTGAATTGTTTGCTTGGCTGACAGACCAAATGCTCAGCCGCCTCAATCAAGTACCCACGCGCAATTACATTACCTTTCTCGAATTGCTGGGTATTCGCCTGCAACCGCCCAACCCTGCTACTACAGAATTAACCTTTTATTTAGTGGGCAACCTGCCAGCAGCTTATACCATTGTCGCTGGCACCGAAGTGGCAACAGAGCGCACGGCTACCCAACCCGCCATTATTTTTACCACCGATCGCCCCCTCACTGTTGCCCAGCCGAAAATTCAGCACTTCCTCGTCGGGGAAGACGCCCCTGACATTCCCCAAGTCTTGCGCGATCGCTTCACTAACTTCTGGAGCATGGACAATAACGGTCACTGGTCAGGACCAGAACTCTCCCTCTTCAGTGAAATCCCCCAGCCTGGAAATTGCTTTTACTTGGTCTTAGACCCCGACGAACCCCTAGAAGGAAACGTCATCGCCTTGACCCTGAAAGGCCAAGAAGCCACCCCCACTGGCATTAACCCCAACTCTCCCCCGCGCCGCTGGGAAGCGTGGAATGGGAACGGATGGGTGCCACTCCTGCTGAACGAATCTGACGACGAAACCCAAGGCTTCAGCTTCAGCAACATTGCTCAACGAGGTGGCAACCCTGTAGAGGGAGCCGATGTCATCTTGCACTTGCCAATTAATTTCCCCGTTGCTCACTTTACCGCCTACCGGGGGCGGTGGCTGCGCTGCACCTGTACAGAACCGGGCGGCCAACAGCCTGCTTACAGCCGATCGCCCCGCATTGTCGGTCTGGGGACAGTGGCGATCGGGGGAACAGTAACGGCAACCCAATGTGAAATCGTTGAGGATGAACTGTTGGGGGAAAGTAATGGCGACCCCGGACAAACGTTTCAATTGCAACGGAGTCCTGTGCTGGCACGGCAAGAGGATGAGTTCCTGATCGTCATTCCCCCAGGTGGCATTCCCCAGCGGTGGCAAGAGGTGAACGATTTTGCAGATTCAAAGCCGAGCGATCGCCACTATACGGTGGACTCGATGACCGGCACTCTCCAATTCGGCCCCTTGGTGCGGGAAGCGGCCCAACTCAGGGAAGCAACTCAGTTGCGGGCGCGCCTGCAAACTGGTGGTTCACAGCCTGTGCTTCCTGCTACTGGTACCTTAGAACAGCAGTACGGCGCGATACCGTCTAGGGGTTCTAGCCTGCAGATGTCTCGCTACCGGACTGGGGGCGGCGCGGCGGGCAATGTCCAAGCGGGAATCTTGGAAATCTTGAAAACGGCGGTTCCTTACGTTGCCAGCGTTACGAACCACATCAGAGCTCGCAATGGCAGTGACGGAGAAACGCTAGAACAAGCCGCAATCCGCGCCCCGCTGATGCTGCGAACGCGCGATCGCGCCGTTACTCCCGAAGACTTTGAAACTTTAGCCATTCGCGGCGGCCAAGGTGCTGTTGCCCGCGCTCACTGCCTGCGAACAACTGGAAAACAAGCCGGAACGGTGAGGCTGTTAATTGTCCCGCAAGCCAGCTTGGATGGGATTGAGCGCGGTAAAGGCATTAACCCGGACAGTTTTACGCTGACATCGGCGCTGGATCAACAAATTATCGCTTATTTAGATCGGCGGCGGCTCTTAGGTGTGCAAGTGCTGTGCAGCCAACCTGATTACGTTGGTATCGCCGTGCAAACAGAGGTTGCCCTCAAGCCAGAGTATAACAATGCGGTGGCTCAAGCAGAAATTCAGAGGCAAATGTTAGTGGCACTGTATCAGTTTTTCAATCCCATTACAGGCGGTGCAGACGGTAAGGGGTGGCCGTTGGGTCAGCCTGCTTATCCCAATGATGCGATCGCTGTCCTGCAACAGTTTGACGCGCTGCGCTATATCGGCACTCTGCAGCTGTTTGAACTGCGCCGCCAAGAGCAATCTTGGGTGCGTTTGCCCCCAGTTCCCATAGTCAATCCCGGGCCCTTGGGACTGATTTGTTCTTGGGCTGACTCTCAAGCGCGATCGCAGCACCTTATCAATTTCATTCAGTAGATAAATGTCAGTTGTCAGTTGTCCGTTGTTAATCCGCAAGTAATTACCAATTACCGCATTGCTAATTTACCGTATGAAAAGCTAAATATGCAAGTCATATAAACCAGTATCAACAAAGCTTATGGGTTTTCAAGATAATTTTTTTCATACCCTAATTAAGCAACACCCCAATTACCGATTACCAATTACCCATCTTAATGTTTAAATGACCCAAGCTTTTTCTAGCGAACTCCTAAGTGTTAACCTCATTGCCCAGCGGTTGCCGGAAGCCGATCCAGATACGTTTCCGCTCCAGTCTCGCCGAGCCGAATATGCTGCTGAAAATCAGAGCCTCTTGCTTGTACCGGGAGAACCCAGCGAAATGCTGGTCAAATTGGAAAATTTAGGAACCCTTTCCCTAGAGCTGTCCCTAGAATTAACAGGAGATTTCCCCTTAGATTGGTGTCGCATTGACAGTATAGAAGGAAACATACTTTCCCCTGGCGAACGGCTGGAAGCAGTTCTTTATTTCCAAATTTCCGCCACCTTCTTTGAATCTCCCTCAGCTCTCAGTGCCGGCCAAGTTCTCAAACTCGATTATGGCGGCCGTTTGGCAGTGTACGGTTCTCAGCCTGGAACCGTGCCACAACTATTAGAAGTCGCGAATTTTAACCTCTACGTCCGCCCAGTGACTCGCTACCTAGAATTCCTGCCTCAAATTTATCGAGAAATAGATTTTTTAGGACGCTTCTTACAAATTTTTGAAGCAACTTTTGAACCTGACGTTCAAATTCTTGCTAACCTCTGGGCTTATTTAGATCCGCTCACTGCTCCCAAAGGAATGCTAGAATTCCTCGCTTACTGGATGGGGTGGCAAATTCTCCCTTATTTAAGTTTGGATCGGCAGAGAAATCTGATTCGCAACGCCCTTGACATTTACCGTTGGCGCGGGACTCGTCAGGGACTCCGCCTCTACCTCCACTTGGCAACTCATTTGCCTTTGGATGAACATCAACCCTCTGAAGATAATAAACATATCGGAATTTATGAATTTTTCAGCCAGGGTTTGGTTTTAGGAGAAACTCGCTTAGAGGTCGATGCAGTTTTGGGTGGAGTGCGTCCCTTTCACTTTACTGTTTGCCTCCGCCCCGAGCCAGAGCATTTCGTTGATGAACAGTTAGCTCGCACGATTATCGAACAAGAAAAACCTGCTTTCTGTACTTATGACTTATTAATAGCTGCTGGATAGAAATCAAATAATTCTTGCCAAGCTCGCCCTTGATGGATCTCAAAGTTATAACACTTTTTTACTGCTATACTTTTAAAATATGAATCAGTCATTTCCCAGACCAGAACCCTTACCTTTGAATCGCCTCTTTGTCGAAGATGGGCTATTATTAAATGCTGAACGGTGGCAGTGCGCTCACACTTACCACCGCCAGCGCCAGAACCTCCACTATCAATCTTTAAATCAACCGGGAATTGTTTGCGGTTTAGGAGTTTCTGTTATTCCCGCTCCTGACGATATAGCAGCAGAATATCGAGATGGCAGATGGATTAAAATTCAAAGTGGAATTGCGATTGATTTAGTGGGTAATCTTATTATTGTCCCAGAAGCAATGGAATTTCGCATTGCTTCCGAGGCAAAAGAACAGCCAATTTTAGTGCATATTGTCATTAGCTACGTCGATCCCGAAAAATTACACCGGAAAGAACCGAAATGTCAGATTCAGGAAACTTTCCGCATTGATGAAAAAATCAGCTATCCTGATGATTTAGAAGTAGAATTGTGCCGGATCATTTTGATGTCCGGTACTGTTCTACTTTCTCAACCGAACCATGTATTTTTTCCCAGTGAAAATCAGGTTGATTTGCGCTACCGCCAACAAGCGATCGCTCGCCCCCAAGGAATCGTTCGCATGGCGATCGCTGCTCAAAATTCTCCTGCAGATAGCGTCATTTCTGCTTATTTATCCGGTTTACTTCAATCTGTGGCTGCACTTTATCCAGCAATGCGAGGCATTGAAGAAGTAGGACAAGTTAACTTAGAAGTAGGAGTACAGCGCGATCTCCTGTTAGATCACGATCTGCTTTACATCACTTATCAACAATTTATCACTTTGACAGAAGCTGAATTAGAGATATTGAAAGAATACGACCGAACCGGTGGTGTTGTCTTAGTGGAACTAGATCCGACAACAACTGATTTTAAGGAATTAATCTACGTGCACAAGAAACTGCAAAGAACTTTGCTTAATTTTGAAGATGACAATGAGATGGCTGGAATTCGGCAGCAGTTAGAGCGAGAATGGGTAGAGACTCAAAAATCTATCGATAAAGAAATTGAAAAAATAAATTCACAAGTTCAGCAATTGGCTCGTCAAATTAGTTCTTACCCGAAAGAGTCGGGAGTGATTTTTCGCCAACACCCATTACGAAATCAACCTTTTCTATTCGGGGAATTTCCGCTTGTAGAAACTCAAGAGGTCAAGATTTTCAATTGGGGCGGTATTGTCTTCGCGATCGGTAATATCTCAGCAGCTTGGGGATTATGTAAAAACTTAAGTCTACCGCGAGAGACGATACGAAATGCTCAAGAAATGGGGATTAATATCTTACATTTTGCATGGCGGAGGAGGCAATTAATGCAGATGCAATTATAATAAGTGGATAACCGCTTGTTCTTAAATATCTCATCTTCTACAGCCATAAGAGTCAGAATACTATGCTTGCCAAGAAATTATCTTTTTTATATTCAGCATGGGAGGGTACGATCAATTCTCTATCAATTCGTTATACCCTGCCACTCATGATTATTACTCCTCTGCTTGTTGGTGTGGGAGCAAGTAGTTGGTTTAGCTTTCAAGCGGGCAAACAAGAGATTGAACATCTGGTAGATGAAGTGAGTGAAAAATCTACAACAATTATTGAATCAAAAGTTCACAGTTATTTAGAAAAACATCAGGTATTAATGCGATCGCAGTTAGCTGCCATTCAAAGCGGTGATTTAAAGCTTGATGACTTTGCAGAGTTACAACGATCATTTTGGCATCAAGTACAACAGCCAAATCTTTTCACTAATATTTACTTTGGTAATGAAAGGGGAGAGTATATTGCTGTTGAAAAGGAATCCCAGCAGACGCTATTAAAATTTAGAGATGAATCAACCAATCCCCAGAGGAATTTTTATCAACTTGATTCTCAGGGCAATCGAGTAAAGCTCCTTAAAAGTGCTCCCTACGATCCTCGCCTCCGCCCCTGGTATCAGCTTGCTAAGGAAGCAGAAAAGTTAGCTTGGACTCCCATTTATAATAGTTATGCTACAGATGCTCTTATGATTTCTTTAGTTTTGCCCATTCTGGAGCCAAAAACGGGGAAGTTTCAGGGGGCATTATCAACTGACGTAACTCTTCGAGATCTGAGTGATTTCCTGCGAAATTTGTCAATCAGTGCCACTGGTAAAGCTTTTATTTTAGAGCGAAGTGGCAATTTCGTCGCAACTTCGAGCCAGGAGCAGCCTTTTAAGATTGTGGGCGGCAAACAAGAAAGGCTGAAGGTAACACAAAGCCAAGAGGCTGTCATTCAAGGGACAGGTCAATATTTACTCGATAAATTTAAAAGTTTAGAGGCAATTGAAAGTAAACAGCAGTTCTCCTTTACCTTCGGAGGCAATTCGCACGTTGTTGAAGTAACTCCTATTCAGGATAACCAAGGACTTAATTGGCTATTGGTTGTTGTAATTCCCAAAGCAGACTTTACTCAAAACATTGATGCCTATACTCGCTTTACCATTATCCTCAGTCTTGCCATTGCTGGGGGAGGCGTTATTTTTGGGCTGTTGATGGTACGCTGGATTAACCAACCCATTCAAGATTTGTATCAAGCAGCCAAAGCCATTGAGTTAGAGCAATTGGATGAGTTAACCTTAGAGAAGGTCGCCTCTCGCGGCGACGAATTTGGAGGTTTAGGCAAAGTGTTTTTAGCGATGGCTCAGGTGATTTATAGTCGCCAAGAGAACATGAAAAAAATGTTGGTCACCCTGCAAAACAAAACTTCTCAAAATCAAAACTCTAAAAGGTTAGCAGTTTCAACGGAGCAATTAGATTACTGGGAAGAGTTAATGGCCGAATCTCAAAAAATTCGCAAAAAATTTGATAGTTTTCCTGAGAGCAAAGTTGTGTCCAATCAGCTAATGACTCTCGAGGAGAATATCCAAAGGGAAATCAAAGAATAATAGGTCAACGCTGACATGGCAAATAATCTGATTAGTACCAGTATTTCCACGAAGGAACTTACTTTTAAGCCCGGCGGCTTACCCGCAGTTTTTGAGGTCAATGCCATAAATGACAGCGATCGCTTTGCCAGCTTTCAGTTAGAAGTGCAGGCGGCGGGTGCAGATGCTAAACTCAATCAAAATTGGTATTTTTTGAATTCAGAAGTTTCTACTAAAAAACCGCCGGGAGATTGTACGCAATTTATTGTTAAAATTATTGATACGCCTTTGCCTGGTTTTGTCGGTCAGGTGAATCTGACAGTGCGGGTTTTTTCCATCGAGCTTCAAGATGAAATACGGCAACTTCTGCGTTTAACTGTACAGGAAGGAACCAGCGGAGTTGCTTTATCATTAACCCTCCCGGTGCCGGAATTTCAAGTTTATCCCCAGCAGTTGCTTAAGATTCCCGTTCAAATCTACAATCCCAGTTACCAACCTGCTAATGCCGTATTGCAGTTGTCTGGAATAGATTCGACCTGGTTAATTGAAGACAAACAAGTTGTGCACGTTGCACCGCGCGATCGCGTGGAAGCGGTTTTCCTGTGCCAAATTCCTGAAACTACCCAAGCAGCTAGTCAACTTTACCCTTTTACTATTGAAGCAACCCTGACGAATGGTTTATCCTCGAAAGTTGCAGGGAGTTTGTTGGTTTTACCACAAGGATCGTTGTTGTTTAGATGTTCTCCTCAGCAACACCGTGTCCCCTCCCGAAGAAGAGATTTTTGGCGTTCCGATCCAATTACTTACCAACTCAATTTTGAGAACCTGAGCAATATCAAGCAGATTTGCCACGTTGACGTTGAAAGTGAAGAAAAAATCGAATATTCCCTTATTCCCGAACAAGTTGAATTACCAATTGGCGACACTAATCAAATGCTCTTAGTAGCAAAAGTTAAGCGACATTGGTTTGGGAGGGTGAAAAACTTATTGATTGAAGTTGTGGCCGAGTTATCCGATCAGCGGTTGGGAGGGACTTCTCCTCAAAGTGAAACCTTACAGCTTAAGGTATTACCACTCATCCCGAGTTGGTTGCTAATGGGAAGTGGATTATTGTTGCTGTGGTTAGGTTGGTACTTTTCTTGGCTCAATCCAGACAATCCTTCTTTTGGACACGAAAAAGCAGTGAATTCTGTGCAATTTAATGGATTAGCAAGCACCTTAGTAACTGGCTCGACTGATGAAACAACTGCTCTCTGGTGGGTAGCTGGTTTTTTTGATCCTTTGACCAATCAATTCCTCAGTGAAATTGGCAACGCTCATAAAGCAGTCCGAGTTGTGAGATATCGACCTATTGACAATAATATCATCGCAGCCGGATTGGAAAATGGTGAAATTCAACTTTGGGAATTAACCGGAGGATCGGGGCTAATTGACGCTTTTTATTATCAAAAGGATGACCGGGTACTTGCTCTAGAATTTGCTCCTGATTCTCGCTCATTGTTCAGCGGTCATGGCAGCGGCTTAGTAATCCAGTGGGACACAACTTTGCGGCGGGAAGCGATGTTCAAGAAAAGCAATCGGCTTATGAATAAAAAACAATTTGACTTTGCTGTTTATGCTCTCAAGCTAATCGGAGATAACAATAATAACTTAGTGGTAGCTGGGCGATACAACCAATTAGTGCTTTGGGATTTATCAACGGATCGCACCTTTAAAGTTCCCTACCCTCTGGGGAGTCAAGACGACTACATCTTAACTGTGGACACCGCAGAATTGGCTCCTCACATTTTAGCAACGGCTGATAATAAAGGTAACATAATGCTGTGGGATATGCGATCTTGCCTGGAGGGAAAAGGCCCTTGCCAAATGCTCGATCGCTGGTTCCATAGCAAAGAAGGTGAAGCGGTTCGCTCCATCTCTTTGAGTGAAAATGCGTGCTATTTAGCGAGTGGGGGAGATGACGGAAAAGTAACTCTTTGGGCGTTAACTTCCGAAGGAAAACGAGCTAGAGAACTGAGAAACGGGGAAGTGGTTCAAAAGAAAGTTACCCACTCCTATAATAATAAAAAAATTAACAGTGTTCATCTCAAGTTAGTTGATGGCCAAGTTTTAATTGCCAGTGGGAGCGACGATACTCAAGTGAGAGTTGGAAAAGATAAAAGACGGGAGGATTTAGGTTGCGATTCTCGCAGAAATATTGAGCGATCGCCCTGAACACGAAAAACCCGTGAGTTCCCTTTCTACTTTAATTTAACAATAAAAAACTATGGTACAGCAAATTCCTTCAAACAACAGTCCTGCTCTAAGCTTGAATGACGCATTCAAGCAAGAAATTAGCACTTCGACCAAACCTCTAGCTGTAATTGTTAATCCCTCGGAAAGCACTTCTGCTTTTGCCGGCGAAATCTTTGAACTGCGGGTGACGGTGACGAATCAAGGCAACCAAGGCGCTATTATTAATATTTATATTGATGAAAGTTCAGGGTTGCTGCGGCAGTGGTGTAGTTCCCCTTATGAAAGTTTAGCCCTTGCCAATCATTCCAGCGCTGAAGTTACATTTCGGTTGGCAATTCCTATGAATGCCACCCCTAATACTTACAAATATTTGCTGGTTATTGACGCACCCCAACACTACCCAGAAGATACGCCCATTCGCCATGAAGCGCAACTTCAAGTATTACCACCCGTGCAGTCTGCAGTTCGGGTTAACGATCCCACTTTTGCAATTTTACCTGCTACTAGTGCCATCCAACCTGCTGCCATTCAGCCAGGACACCCTCTAGATATAACAATAGTAGTTTATAACCGTTCCGATCGCGTCGATCGCTTCCGCTTGACTTCTCCCGATCTTCCCTCCAATTGGTTTACAATTACTTATCCAGAAGGACTGGTAGAAGAAGGATTAGTTACAGAACGGGAAAGTTTAGCACTCAATCCCGGAGCCAAAGGACACGTCCAGTTGCGATTGCTATTTCCCCTCAATATTAAAGCAGGGAATTACACGCCCGCTTTCCGTTTAAGTTCGGTAAATCACCTAGAATTGGTACTGATGGATGTGGTGTATTTACAAGTTAATCCCATCTATAAGTTAATGCCCGAACTGCAAACCATGATTGCGAAAGTAGGGCAAGAAGCAGGATGGTTTCGCCTGTTGCTTGCTAATTCGGGCAACACGCTGCGGGAAATTAACTTGAGTCTGCTAGAAGGCACAGAAAAGCCAATTTGTACCTATAGTTTCTCTCCAGAAGAAGTTAGAATAGGCTCGCAAGCAACCAGTCAAATTGATTTGCGAGTTAAACCAAATAAATGGTGGCGGCGTCCTTGGTTTGGGAAGGGTCTTCCCATTCAATTTTATGTAGAATTTGCAGATACTTACAAACTGCCAGTCCCGGAACGCTTAGAAGGAACGTTAATTTGGGAAGCACGCCCTTTGTGGCACTTGATTTTACTACTTTTAACAGGTGCAGGGGCGATTACTTCACTAATTTTCCTAATTTGGTGGTTTTTGTTTCGTCCGCCTACACCGCCGAAAATTGCGGAATTTACTTCCATTTCTTCTCTCTATCAAGAAGCGACGGGAGATGCAATTTCTTTGAGTTGGCAGATCCGTAACCCCCAACAATTACAAGCAATCAAAATAGTTGGCATATCTCCTGAAAGTGGCATCGCTCTTAGCTCAGCCGTTTTCTATGATTTTAACCAAGGAATTCCTCGCGAACTCCAAGATTTTTGTAGGTTAGAAAGAGTTTTGAATTGCCAGAATGTCCGCACCGACGCACAGCAAGCGGGAAACTACGTTTTTCAAATGGAAATTTTTGCCAAAAAAGGCGAACAGTTAGCAGATTCCCAGAAGACTAGCACGATTAAAATTGGAGCTTTGGCATTGCCGAAAATTGTGGAATTCAGTTCCACCAAACCTATTTATCAAGAAATAGCCAGCGGTTTAGATACTATTTCTCCTAATATTTCAACTGGAGAGGGAGGTAGAGGAGCATCTATTGCTTTAAACTGGCAAATTGCCAATCCCGAACAATTGCAAGAGTTAAAAATAGTTGGCAGACAAGTAGACGGGACAGTCATTGCTCCTTTAAAAACCTACAATTTTCTGAACGGGATTCCCTCAGAATTAAGCTTATATTGTGCGTGGGAAACTAACTTAATTTGCCGGAAAGTTCCCACAAAGGTGAGGAAAGCAGGAGACTATATATTTGAAGTCTTTGTGGTTCCGAAGCAAGCTAATAATCAAGTTACGATTTCGCAAAAGACGGAAAATATTAGAATCAATTCTTATCAAGCTCCCCTGAGAATTTTAGAACTTGCCGTTAATGGTCAAGAAGCTCTACCCAAATATATTCTGCAAGGAAATCCCCTAAGTCCGGCTCGCAACTTGGTAATTTCGTGGAAAGTTGCAGGAGATAAAAATACCAAAGTTGAATTGCTGCCTAGTCCTGGAACAGTTAGTTTGGAAGGGGCAATTTCTTATCCCATCAGCCAGCAAGTAGGTAGCGAAACAATTACCCTGTTAGTAACAGGAATTAATGGTAAGAGATTGAGTAGAACTGTAACCATTGAGAAAGTATCGCCTCCCGTGAATTCCCCCTCAAAACCAGATGTAAAAGGCGTACTGCCGCGTCCTCTTTCCCCTCAAGGAACTGACAGTAAAAAATTGCCTGCGCCCAAACCGAGGAATCTGCCAATAGCACCAGGGGAGGCGGGAAAAAATTCCTCTATCTTTGCGCCGGCTGCTCCACCAAGCCCCTCCTCATTGCCAAGTTTACCTAAGCGGAATATACCAACCCCGCCGCCGCTAATTCAGAGCAATCCGCAGCCAAACAACCTTTCTTCGTCGCCAAGTTTACCTAAGCTAAATATACCAACCCCGCCGCCTCTAATTCAGGACAATCCGCAGCCAAACAGCCAATCTTCCTCAGATCCTTCTACAACTCCTTCCCCAACCCCTTCCCTGCAGCCTTCACCAATGGAAGTTTCTCCTCAGTTTGATTGAAGTCAATAACCTCCTTCAGCTTTAATAGTGAGCAATTCGCGATAGTTATGAAAAGTATTTTAGCTTGGATCGGTGCAGTAAACCTAGTTCTAAATATCAGCTTGCAACCGCAGATTTCAGTAGCAGAAACTGCCCGGAGAAATAATCCAGACAGGCTTTCCCAATCTGTCCCTGTTACTGGAGATTTTAACTACTATTTTTCTCTCTGTAGCGTTTGGCGGAGTCAACACAAATATGAGGCAGCTTTGTCGGCTTGCAATCAGGCAATTAATTTAAAAAAAAGAAACGCAACTCTGTGGGCTGTCCGCAGCGATATCTTGTTGAATCTACGGCAATATGAGGAAGCATTAGTATCAAGTTTGGCGGCTCTGCAAATCCGTTCTCAGGATTCGCTAGCCCTGACGCAGCAATGCCGATCGCTTTCAGCATTAGGTCGGCAAGACGAGGCGATCGCCGCCTGCAACCGCGCTCTAGAGGTCAATAAAAATTGGGGTGAATTTTCGCCAACTTTAGCATGGATAAGCCGGGGGTTAGCGCAGGAGCGGAAACAACATTATCCTCAAGCCTTAGAATCTTTTGAAGGAGCGTTAAAGGTAGAAGGGCCAAATTCTTTTGCTTTAGTAAGCCGCTGCCGAGTGCTGTCAGAAATTAGGCAATACGAAGCTGCAATTGCGACTTGCGATCGCGCTTTACAAGTGAATGAGAATTGGGGGGAAAGTTTTCCCGCTCAAGCTTGGTTTTGGCGGGGGTTTGCCTTCAGCCGTTGGGGGCAAGTCCCAGAAGTCTTAGGAAGTTGTTCCTCAACCGAGACTGCCTTACCAATGACCATTGTTTTGACCAATGAATGTGTTAAAAAAAATACCCAAGAGCGCTGGGAAGCAGCGGTTAATTCTTATGAACAAGCCACGGCGAACGCTCCGTCGTTGGCAATAGCTTGGGCGCAGCAAGGGGCAAATTTAAATCAATTAAACCGCTATGCTCAGGCACGCAGCTCGCTAGAAACAGCGTTGAAAATCAGCCCGAATTATGCCTTTGCTTTAGTGAATTTATGTGCAGCACTCAACAAGTTAGGGAATTATCAAGAGGCTTTGAATGCTTGTGAGAAAGCATGGCAAGGAGATGGCAAATGGGACGAAAGCGGACCAGCTGACGCTTTCCTCCAGCGGGGTCAAGCACTGGCAGGATTGGGTCAATTTGAAGAGGCCCTAGCATCTGCCGATCGCGCCCTAAGTTTGAGGCCAAACTGGGACCTCGCTTGGAATGCGAAAAGCGTCATCCTTTGGCAAGCGCAAAAATACGCAGAAGCACTGCAAGCGAGCGATCGCGTCCTTGAGATCGCCCCAAACTACTTTCAAGGGTGGTTTAATCGAGGGGGAATTCTCAACGCCATGCAGCGCTATCAAGAGGCGATCGCAGCTTACGATCGAGCGATCGTCGGCGATCTTAGTTTAGTCCCTGCGACTTCCCTCGCCTCTGTTTGGGCAAATCGCAGTGCTGTGTTGTGGCGCTTGGGGCAGTATCCGGAGGCGATCGCCTCTGCCAATCGCGCGCTCGCCACCGATCCGAATTCTGTATCAGCTTGGTTCAACCGAGGGTTATCTTTAGAATCAATGAAGCAGTACGAAGAAGCTGTGAATTCCTATCAGCAAGCCCTCCGGCTCGATCCGAAGCTGGTCGGCATTTGGGTTGCCAAAGGAATGGCATTCTTCCACTTAAAGCGCTATCAAGAAGCACTCAATGCTTTTGAAGAAGCTCTTAAAATCGATCCTAACTATTTGCCGGCCAAACAAAATCGGGATTTACTTAGCAGATAATCCGACAAAGCTGACGGGGTTGTCACCCCGTTAGCATGGATAGATTTAAATTTTAGCTAGCAATGCTGCAAAAAGGAGCAGAGGAACTAGAGAAAAAAATAGCTAACTTTAACCCACATTCCGCACCCCCAACTGGCACTACCGGCGGATTGAGGGGGTAAAAGTGAATCATCCGAGACCATCATGAGTAGAAATACTCAACTATCTCGGTCACTCAGCATTACCCAGTAGTCCATTCTGGAAAATTGACGTGAGGGCGTGAGTTAAATCTGATATCAGTTAAAATTGCGCTCGGTAAAAAACCAAGTTTATTACGTATCCGTAACGCGCTCACAGCCGCGAAAAAGCGTTAATTGCGATCGCTCTTCCGTAACCAATCATCACCAAAAATAGTGTAAACTGGCGAGATCGATGAACGCTCAAATCAGGATTCAGCAGCCCATGCAGAAAGCATCCCAGATGAAAGTAGAAAACCTAGATCATCTAGGGCGTCGGTACAGTATTAGAAGTTGACAACAAAAGAGATGTATGCAATTACCCGGCCACTGAATTCGACTCTATGCCCGGTTGAATTGGCAAAAGCTTAGATATTCGAGCAATGACATGGAGGTTATGGACAACAGCGACTCGACGTAAATCGAAGAGATTTTTCCTTTGTCCAAGATACCGGGCACGGTCCCCCTGCCAATGACCAATATGGGCTAGACAATGTTCAACTGTAGTACGCTTTCTCAAGTCAAGACGACCAGTGGTAGTGGATTGACGCGCTCGCAACTCTTGCATTAAAGCTTCATCAGGATGAATTGATACACTACGTCCTCTTTTACTATTTGTGCAGTCGGATCTCAGAGGACAAATTGCACATTCACTCGGAGGAAAATGAACAACTTTTCCCGATTCAAAAGGGATACTTAGGAATGAAAAATAAATAACTTAATAGATTTCTTGGAAAATAGTTTTATGATATAATGAAAATCTTTGCTGAGAGTTGATTGAATCCAAACTCCTGACTTATTTGCACTCTTGCCTTGCTAGAAACAGGATAAAATGCTAGAAAGTTCTGTTGGTCGTTACAAAATAAGTAAATCATGAAAAATCAATCTTACCTAAATTTGAAACCCGATCAATTTCAACGTAGATTTGGTATCAAGATTCAAACCCTAAAAGCAATGGTTAATGCCTTAGAAAACTTTGCCCTAGAAAATCCTAAAGACAGAAGAGGACGTCGCACCATCCTAACTCTCGAAGAACAGGTCTTAGTCGCCTTGGAATATTGGCGATAATATCGCACATATTTTCATATTGGGACAAGGGTAGTGCTAAATATGTAATGATAGAGGAGTAGAATTTCGTGCTTATGCTTTCCTATCATGCCAAGCTGCCCCATTTGTGCGTCTTCTCAAACAGTCAAAAATGGTCGTATCCACAACGGTAAACAACGGTTCAAATGCCATCACTGCCGACGACAGTTTGTAGAACAATCGACTAAAAAAGTGATTGCTCAAGCCACAGGGGAACTGATTGATCGATTGCTGCTAGAAGGCATTTCCCTGGCTGGAATTGCCCGTGCAGCGCAGGTTTCTGAACAATGGCTCCAAACCTACGTCAACCAGAAATATGCCATGATGCCTCGAAGTGTGCAGGTGACGCAAAAAAAAAGGGGGAGGCTAACGATTCAATGCGATGAGTTGTGGTCATTTGTCGCTGACAAACGGCACAAGCAATGGGTCTGGTTAGCTCTGGACTCCAATACTCGTGAAATTGTCGGTGTTTATATTGGAGCAAGGGACGAAGCGGCAGCCCGTCAATTATGGAATTCCTTACCTCAGGTTTACCGGCAGTGTGCGGTTGCTCACACCGATTTCTGGGCTGCCTATGGAGCAGTGCTACCGAAAAAGCGTCATCAAGCTGTCGGTAAAGAAACGGGTAAGACCAGTTATATTGAACGATTCAACAACACCTTACGCCAGCGCGTTTCTCGCTTAGTACGCAAAACCTTGTCATTTTCCAAATCATTAGACAACCATATCGGTGCTATTTGGTATTTCATCCATCATTATAATGCATCATTACTTGTTTAGCACTACCCCCGAATAATGCTCGCCCGAAGTATATTTAGAGCAAGACAAAGAGTGTAATTTCTGTTCTACATTAGGACTACTTGGAACAATTCCATAGTAGTTCAGAACCATCATTAAGCAAACTGCAGTACATGTATAATCTGTTTGTATATACCCAGAAACATTTTTTCTCAAAACAGATTTTCTATATTCTTTGAAATGATATAGTCCTGCGATAATATCCTGATCGTTATAACTATAAATTTCTCCCTCATTCTTTAGGATTTTAGCTTTGTTTAAATATTCAAGAATCTTACTTCGCAAGACAAACCCAGAAATTCCGATAAAAGTCCTTAAAATAAAATATGCGTCTCGGTTGTCAAAAGCAATTATTTTTCTTATAAATTCTTGTGGGATAGTGTCATACTTTCTGATTACTGGAACCGACTTCTCTAAGCCTTGTACGGTCAAATTAATATCATCTAAATCAAGATTATCAACCCAAGAAAACTTTCTCAAACGACTCTCATAAATTTCCGAATCTCCAATATGATATTTATTCAGTAAAGCAGTACGTAAGTTCTCAGTCAAATCCGATGAAGCGTTTCTTCTGCATTCAAGAATATATTGCAAATGAGCAAGCTGATACTCTAAAAAAATGATTTTTCATTGGGCGTAATAAGCGAAGTAATGATTTCATCAGAAATCAAACTCTCATCAATCCAATTTTGGACATATTTTTTAATTGCGGCAGAGTAAACTAAAGTGGCTTTATCTACGGCAACACAAACATGATAAATTTTCACTATAAAATCAAGTTGCCGAGGAGAAATTTCAAATACATCATCTTCGATAAGATCAAGTAAGGCTGGCTCTAAATATTCCTCATAAAAAGTATGATGCCATTTCCATCTTTGCACCAGATTTTCGTAAAATGTTTGAGGCTCTTCCTTAAGTGTTTCATTAACCAGCTTGCCGAGTAAGATATGAGTTTCAGCGAAATAACGATTTGCATTGAGAAGCTGTGCATCAATGAAATCATCGATTTCGGCTTTCCAATGGCTTGGGATAATTTTTTTCTTTAGATATATGTTCATTGTTCTATCTGTTCCTTGTTCCTTGCTAAACGACTCCAAAGAAACTGTAGTACAGCCCTGATATATACCTAGTTTAAAACTCTAATATGACCTCGATCTCCATCAACTTCCACAAGCTGACCAGTACGCAAAATTTCCGTTATTTGAGGTACTCCTACTACTGCCGTGATACCAAGTTCTCTTGCGACTATGGCAGCATGCGATAGCATCCCACCCACTTCTGTAACCAAAGCCCCACCGTTCATCAACTTTAATAGCATTGGAATAAACTCAGGGTCTGTAAACTTAGTGACCAAAACCGTATCTCTACTAAGCAAATCCATTGCCTGCTTATCATGAGCAGTTTGTGCCATTACAACTTGTCCACGAACTAAACCTGCAGAGGCAGCTATTCCTCCCCTTATTTCTTGCTGAGAATCACTTTGGGAAGGTTGTCGATCATCTATACGACGAGTGGTAACTGGTCTAGCTTGGTTGATGAATAACTTGCCAGTGCTTGCTTCAATAGAGAACTCAATATCTTGATCGCATTGAAAAATATGTTTAATTGAATTAGCAACATTTAACAATTCCCTAAGAGTTGGTTCATCTAATTGAATACCATTTGGTTTTGTCTCGATGAATCGCTGCGAAAAGTAGTCATAAATATATCTTTTCGGCGTTTTTCTACCTGAAGCAAGACTTTCTCCAAACCCTTTGACCACTTCAATAATCAAATGATTACTGCCATCAACAGGGTTTCTAGTAAAGATAACTCCTGAATACAATGGAATAACCATTTCTTGTATAATAACTGCTAACGTCGGTGAAGTATCATGACTTGGTTGGTTACTAGCAAATCTTGAATAGAGTCTAAGCCCACTACTCGAATGAGAATGATAAATAACTCTGGCAATAGCGTCAGAGAGATATTCTTTCTTGATATTCAAAAGGGTAAGGAACTGACCTGCCCAGCTAAACTCCCTACTATCTTCACCTATACCAGAGCTTCTAACAGCATATACGTCATTTTTTAATGAGTCTAGTAAGTTACTACTATCTAGAAGAAAGCCACTTGAAATATCTTGCGCTGTCAAAACCCTGCCCTCTTTAACATTCATTTCGTTACGCATTAATAGCGATAAGTTGTAGGCTTTCTTACCGACATTATTGATAGGGTTTTCACTCGCTTCATAAAGGTTAATCATTGATAATTCTCCTAAAAATTGATAAGTACACAAACTATACGGCGTTTCTATAGGGAAATGGATGTGGTTCATCAAACAGTTTTGCTGAACACCTGAGTCCTAATTTCCCAGGTACTTCCCAGAAACGTCTTGCACCTAATCTTCTGAGTTTAAATGATTTATTTAGATCGATAAGTCCAGGAATAACTACTTTTACCACTTGTATCGGCAGTGATTCTATGTCAGGTGTAGTTAAATTCTTATAGTATACATCAAGATTATTTTCAGAAAGCTGGTTATCTAGGTAAGAAGGGTTAAATTGAACATTTTCAAACTGAATCACATCACGGTTTCTTATCAAGCCAAAGAAATAGTTGGATTGATAGTACAAGAAGTGTTCATATAAAGAAGAAATATCATCTTTTAGGGTTTTTCTAAGGTGCAACATATTTTTCGAGTAAAAATATGTAAATAAACATTCCTGGAACGCCTTGAAAATTCCTTGTTCGGCATCAAGACTAGCAGAAGCACCTATTCCAAAATGGAGACCACCATCATCTGTCCATACATATGCAAGAAATATAGGGATTTTAATATCACTAAAAAGCTTGTATATCTTGACATTGTAGTTAGATAATATCTTTCTTATAAAATCAGGACTCCTCACATTGGAGAGAACAGAGTTAATATCTAACTCAGGAGGATTTAAATCTTGGAAGTGATTAATCATGAGAGCGTCACGCTCAATTAATTCCAGAATGCCTGAAGCTATTGCCTCAGAGATATTAAGATGAGCTGCTACGCCCGTAGAAGAAGTTTCAGCAACATTTTTCTGTAGTTCAAACGGCAAATATACTAAACTTGCAGGATTATAAATATAATCTTCATGTACTTTAGAATTATATATTTTTGTCCATAAAATTTCATCCTCATAAGGATTAATAAAAGCATCGCTGTTTTCTTTGTACTGCTCCGGAGTATAAGTGTTAAAGCAATTTATCTTGTGTCGATTTGGTAAATCATCTAGTTTGCATAGGACAAGATCACCATCAGGGATTAATTGCATACAATAACGTTCAATACTTTCGCTAATACAAGTATTAAGCGTCATACTGTAGTCAAAGTTTACTCCTAGCCCACCGCTTTAAACGTCTTTTGATAATGAGAAAAGATAGCTAGTTTTTGTAGTCAATGCTTGAAGCATGGATAGACCGTATGAGCTTAACTCCTTGCGTTCCAGGAAAGCATTAATAATTCCTACTTTATCGCTAAAAACAGAACTTAAAATTTCCTCTTGCCACGTAGTTAAACTTGATAAGTCAGACATGGACAAAATAAGTTTATTTTCAGAACTCATGGCAGCATGTTGAACATTTTGGATTGGGCAATAGCTTATGTTGCTTAATAAGGAAAAGCTGATCTGAATCCAACTCCCAAATAACTCCTGGGTGAAAAGAAGCAATTTCATCTTTTATATGCTCACTTATTTTGAGCAGTTCTTCATCAGCCAAGGCTCTATATTTGCTGCTCTCAAACCAGCTTGAAGACCTAAATCTTGATTTAACGCATTTATAACAAGGGAAATCGATATAAATACCAACCAGGTAGGAGTTATCAGTTTTGCCAACCAGAAAACTCAAATCACTCGTGCTTGTGCTATGTAGCGTTTCAAGATCAGGTATTTGGTAATAGGTCATAGCAACTAGCAAACTCCACTTAAAAGATACAGAAAAAATTTTTCTAGTGAAATCACATTGACAGGATAGTGAATTCACTAGGAAGGCGATCTTTCCTTATGCCGTGCATAGTAAGTCAGTTTTGTTCTCAAATTTCTCCATCACAATCACCTCCCGAAGGTTTAGTATAATTATGGTCTAGAAGTAGGTGAGATACAGAAAAAGCCTCGAAAATCCGGACGGACTTCAAAGAATAGCGTACACCTTATATTAAGGAGAACCGCTATAGTCTAAAGATCCCGCATATCGATGATGTATGTCAACCCCTTCTTACTCGCCATCGGAATCTCCTTTCCTAGATAGAGTTCGCCGCACGATTCTACTCAATCACTTAAGCGATCGCACTGAAAAAACCTATCTATATTAGATTTTAGATTAGAGAGCATTTAGAGTCGATCGCACACTAGGGCGATCGCAAAAATCGAGACATTCATCACAACTTCTTCACGCACGAATAACTGTAACCGTTCGCCCCATTGGTGTCAGATGAATTTCAGTATTCAATCGTTCTTCTAATTCGAGCGCATTCTCGCGTCGATCGAAAATCACTAACCACCCTTCATCTTGTCCCAATCGAGCCAAATATCCATCTAACTGTTCCAACCCTTTACTCAACGGATCGACTTTCCGAGTTCGCCAAACCTTCAGTTCAATTCCCAATGTTACGTCACCATAACGCAAACATAAATCCATTCTGTCGCGTCCGATCGCATATTCCCGCTCCAACGTTCCCCCACCATTAATCACCCGATGCAGAAATGCCATCAACACTAAATGAGGGGCAATTTCGGGATAAGACGCACTTTTGAGTAACGGTTCGCCATGCTGTAGCCAAAACGCGAGAAACGCTTGCAGGAGTGCATCTGGTAGTAGTTCGCCGCGATCGTTCAACCAACTCGGACGGATAATCGGTAAACTATCTTGCGGCCCTTGCGCCAAAACTCGCGGCAACACTTCTCGATAAATTGGGTTGGCGATAACTAAACCCCCGGCTGGATCTCGTTTGAGCAAGCCCAAATCTACGAGGTATTGGCGATCGTCATTAGAAGATTCTGGCAATTCTCGTCCGGCTAGCATCGGCTCGATAATGGCTTTAACTCGGTTTTCTCGCAGTCGTTCTGCCAAGCTATCCAAATGCGTATCTTGTCGTTTTATGAGAATTTCTTTGGCTTCTAAAATATGGTCGGGTGTAATTTCTATAGATTCATCGGTAACTAATTCTTCTACAATTTCCTTAGCTAAAGCATTCACTAACCAAGGTTGTCCCTGAGTCAGTTCAAAAGCTAAGGCTACGGCTTCATGTGTAAAAACTTGCCCGGTATCTTGGGTATGTTGCGCGTAGAGTTCCGCGACTTCAGAGGCATTAAAATCTCTGAGAGTAATCGATCGCACTTTAATATTAAACGGACTGGATGTATGGAGTCGATCGCTTCCCCCCGCAGCCACTTTGTAATCGCGAACATCCCGCAAACCAATTAAACCCACCGATTGCGGAAACGCTTTCGGGCGATTGGGATAACCATCGCGTAATTGGCGCAGAATAGAAATCAAAGCTTGGTCTTGTAGTGCGTCAATTTCATCGATCAAAATGACCAAAGGACGAGATGAAACTTGTGCCCAAGCTTGTAAAGCAGCCCGAATTTTCTGTCCCCCCGATTGCATCGCTGTCCAGTCAGGCGGTTGCAGTTCGAGTGGGAGACGGACGGAAATGTTATCTCGCCAAGCCCCCAAAATAGCCTCTTCTGCACCCGCAATGTCTTGACTGAAGGGTGCGCCGACTTCAACTGACAGCATCACGGCGGTGTATTGTCCGCTTTCGGTGAGTTGTTTGGCTAACGCCAGCATGGCGGTGGTTTTTCCCACTTGCCGGGGTGCATGGATGACGAAATAGTTGCGTTGAGCGATTAACCGTTCTAAGCTTGGTAAGCGTACCGTGGGCGACAGTGCGTAATGAATGTCTTCTTGGCATGGGCCAGCAGTATTGAACCAACGTGGCATAGGTCAACTGGGGCGAATGGGGCTGCTCTCAGTTTACTGTACTGTTATTGGAATGGCGTTCTAGTTGTTAAGCGGGGGTTTGTACCGACTCTCGGTACCAGATGAAACTCTCTCAGAGCGAAAGTCGTGCTCGATTCTTGATTCAAAAGACCTCTTGCAAAAATAATTAGGACGGGCTCTCCGGCCCATCCCACAAGATTTATTTTTTCTTGTGGGATGGGCCGGAGAGCCCGTCCCATCAATTGATGAAAAGGATTTTTTGCAAGAGGTCTAAAAAATGGAAGAACCCCAAGTGCCAACAGATAAAGTTTTATTCTTCCACGCGATAGCCCAATTCGGCTAAACGAGTACGAGACTGCCGCCACTTCGGCTGCACCTTGACAAATAACTCCAAATATACTTTGCCTTCAATTAACTTTTGAATCTGTTCCCGGGCCGCACTGCCGATCGACTTGAGCATACTGCCGCTTTTACCGATTAAAATGCCTTTTTGGGAATCCCGTTCGACGTGAATTGTCGCCAGAATGCGCGTAATTTTTGCTTCTTCTTGAACTATGTCGATCGCAATTGCTACGGAATGCGGCACTTCTTCCCGCGTCAGCAGCAAAATCTGTTCCCGAATCAATTCGCCCATAATAAAGCGTTCCGGCTGGTCAGTCACCAAATCTGGCGGATAATAATAAGGCCCAACCTCCAAATGTTCGATTAACAATTGTTGCAGCGGCTCGACACCCTCGCCCGTGAGAGCGGAAAATTTCACTACAGGCCACTCAGGATTGACAATTTGCTCGTAAGTTCGATCGATCAACACGGAATCCTCCGGTTGTTCGTCCAACTTATTCATCCCCAAAATCACCGGAACTTTGCAATTGCTGAGAATTTCGATAATATATCGATCGCCCCCTCCCGATTCCACGGAACCATCCACCACAAACAGCACCACATCCACCGACTGAATCGCGGTGCGGGCATTCTGCACCAAAACCTTGCCCAATTGGTGATGTGGCTTGTGAATTCCGGGAGTATCTACAAAAATAATTTGTGCTTCCGGTGTCGTCAGGATGCCCCGCAGCCTGTTACGCGTCGTTTGAGACACCGGCGAAGTAATCGCAATTTTCTGCCCCACCAACTGATTCATCAGCGTTGATTTTCCGACATTCGGGCGTCCGATAATACCCACAAAGCCCGATTTGTAACCCGCCGGAGCTGCGGGAACACCCATAATGTCCGATACGTCGATAAATTTACTCTCTTCCACTAAAATCACCTATTTTCAAGCCCCTTCTCTGTCTATTGTCGCCTGAAAATACTCAAACGCCCATCGATGCACTGTAGCATCTTTCTCGCCCTGGTATAGCGCGCCACACTCAAACCTCGATCGAGCCGCTTTCCCAGTGTTAAAACAGGATACGCGATCGGCAAAACTTGATATCTGAGACAAAATTTGATAAAGTTCCAATGACATCGATCGAAAATGAATCATTCTGGTAAAACCGACTCCCCAATGCTGTAACAACTTCAGATGTGTAAATATCTAACTCAACTGAAACTCTTCTACAGTTTGTCAGGCCAACCAGTTTTAACATTTTTGAAGGTGTTTGGTAATAAATTAGGTAAGTTGAACTCAAACTCAAAAGCTCAATATCATCAGGCGCTTTCTCAATAAAAGCTAGTGTCTTTTGAGCATACCTAAATTAGTGCTAATCGTCATAAAGTTGAGGAGATGAATCGAATGAAATCGAAATTATTTTGGAGTGCCTGCACCGTTTTGGTAGCAAGCTTGCCTGTTCCCGCATTGGCTCAAACAAGCCCTCCCACCAGCCCTCAAGCAGGTATTGACTACAGGGGTGGATCGAAGAAATACCAGTTGGTACCGGGCAGAATCCAAGACCGAACCTTGCCCAGAGCCTTTGACTTTCCAATTATTACCAATGTTGGTACTGACACTAGCATCACCTCGGATTTCCTAATTACCGATCAGTTTCGCGCCCCAGCGGGTCGTACAGAATACACCGGATCTCTCACCGCTTGGGCAGCATCAATCAGAGAATGTCTCGCCAAACAACCACTCTTGATTCGAGCCAGCACCAAGAACCCGATTCAGATTAATGGTAGAGTAGGCACGATTGTCAGAAACGCAAATAACCGTGCAGTTTGCAAATAAGCCAGCAATATCACAGGGGCTAAATTGACCGTAATTGCTGTAAGGGCGGGTTCACCAATATCTCCCATGCAAGCATCGATACAGTAAACCCGTCACCGCAGCGATATTGGGGTCAATCGAGGCCAGTTGATATAACTTCCGCTATCTATCTTAAAGATAAAAACTAGAGAGTGTTTGTGAACAAAAAGAGCAATAGGTTTTCTATTGCTCTTTTTGTTGGCGAAATTTCTATTAAGATCTATTAGGACTTATATCATGTCCGGTCAATTAACCATGATTCCTGTAGGGGCGGGTTCGCCAAGATATTGAATAGAAACGGGAAAATCTGTAAACCCGCCCCGGCCTTTAATCGCGGTCAATCTATGGGACATAATATTATATGATATCGGCTGAAACGACATCATAATAAGATGTTTGTAGTGAGGAATGCAAGTCCTTATCAAAGTTTAAGGACTTGCATTCCTCACTGCAAACGAGATAATTACGCAGAAACCAGCTTGTTTCCAAAAAATCCCGTGGAACCGGAGGGATATGGATTTTAACACCTGGTTTATGAAAGTTTGTCTGCGTAATTCACGATTTAGGAGCGCAAAATTCATGTGTACTCAGTAAAATTTCGCCATAATCAGGAATCCAAGCTAGCCACTGTTCTTCCGAAGATTCACACAACAGCCACGCTTCGTCAAAGCTGAATGCGGTTGGCGGATTGAACAATTTAACCCACATAGAAGGAGTCAATTTTGGTGCAGGTACGGCGCAGCCAAATTTTTCCCAGTCGCGGACACTGGCGAAGCTTCCGGGCGTTGGTTGGGATTGCCAAGTACGAATATCTGTTTGCAGTTGCATAATTACTCCTGTCTAGCTAAGAGTCTGCACCAGGGCGCGGTTGAAACAACCCAGAGCGAAGGCGCAGATAAATTTTGATTATGTAGTCTATGTTACGGAATTATCTAGGCGAATGTGTAAGGTTGTAGCAAAAATTTACAATCGAGAGGAAAAAACTGGCTCAAAGCTCAAAAGGTTGATCGGCTATTGTTGCGCTCGCTAACAATCGGCTACCATAGCAAAAAATATCTAATTTATTTCAAAAATTCCGACATGAACCAAACTGCAAAATCCCAGTGGAAAACTCTAGACCGCTTTGTAGAAATCAATTCTCATTGGGTAAAACTAATCGCCGAACATCTCGAAACAACCGAAGGAAAAACAGTAGAATATTGGCGAGTAGAAAGAGCAGATTCAGTTGTAATCTTGACCATTCAAGCTGACAAATTGCTGTTTCCCACACCGATGTATCGCCCCGGCGTGGCAGAAGCAACCCTCGATTTTCCCGGCGGTCGCGTACCAGCCGAAGCCACGCCAGCAGCAGCCGTTCCAGCTATAATGAAAAGGGAACTAGGCGTGACAGAAAGTGCGATCGCCCGCATCGAACCGATCAACACCATTGGCTGGGCAGTAAACAGTTCCTTTTCCAATCAAAAACTCTACGGTTTTATTGCAGAATTGCACCCGACAGCAACAGTAAACCCCGAACTTCTCGGTGCTGAATATCCTGTCACCCCAGACGGAATTCGCGACTTGCTCAAAAAATTAACTTGCCTCCAATGTCGAGCCTTACTGCTAGAATGGCAAAATCAAGTCGATTTTAGATTTTAGATTTTAGAATTGGGAGTTGTCCCCCGATACTCGCTGATTTGAATTTTATGACTTACGCTCATAAACCCGGTTTCTCTGAAAAATCTTGGGTTATACCAATTTTTTATGAGGCCCCGTAGAATCTGATCCCCCCTAACCCCCCTTAATAAGGGGAGTAGGGGGTGGGACAAGATTCTTCTCAAAGTCCCCCTTCTTAAGCTATGCTTTATAAGGATCTTTCTTAACAAGAAAGTTGACAAAAATAAACATCTATGCTGTTAAAAGATCGGGTGATTGCCCAGGAGTCAGGTTAAAATGATCGAGCAATGGGTAAGACAAGAATTAGAAAAAACTGACTTAGGAGATCCAAGAAGGACAAATAGATTCATGAAAATTGTCTCTAATTTAAGCAATAAACCAGAATCTAGTGTACCTGAAGCGAGTGGTACATGGGCGGAAACTAAGGCTACTTACGATTTCTGGGATTCACCATACATCAAACCAGCTCAGCTTAGGAAAGGACACGTAGATGCGACAGTAGAAAGAATCAAAAATCATCACATTGTCTTGGCAATACAAGATACAACCGAATTAAATTACACTACTCATAAAGCAGTTAAAGGAGTCGGATATCTTGATAGTAAATATGCAAGTGGATTGAAAGTACATTCAACTTTGGCCGCCACAACAGAAGGGCTACCATTAGGAATTATCGACCAATATGTCTGGGCAAGAGCGCCAAAATCTTTAGGTAAAGCTGCTAAACGTTCTCAAAAATCAACTGAAGAAAAAGAAAGTCAAAGATGGCTTGATGCTTTAAAAAACACGTTATATATCATCCCTAATTCGCAAAAAGTAGTCACAATTGCCGATCGAGAAGCAGACTTTTATGACTTATTTGCCTGCGCCAACCGTGAGAAAGCAGATTTTTTGATTCGAGCTACTCAAAACAGATGTTTAGAGTTTTCATCCAACCATCTTAAAGCAGAGATGGAGTTAGTCGAACCGCAAGCCACGATGACTGTTGAATTAAAGCGCAACCCGACTCGACCATCACGAGTAGCAACTTTAACTATTCGGTATAAAACCTTAACTATTCAACCCCCTAAAAATCGGGCTAAACAAGAGAAATTAAGTCCGCTCGAACTGCAAGTTATTTTAGTAAGAGAATCATCAGCACCATCGGAGGCAGAAGCAATTGAGTGGTGGCTGTTAACAACTTTACCTATTACTTGTATTGAGGATGTGACTACTTATGTGAGGTGGTATAGTTATCGTTGGTTGATTGAGCGTTATCATTATGTATTAAAAAGTGGTTGTGGAATTGAGAAGCTGCAATTAGAAACAGCAGAGAGGTTGGAAATGGCTCTAGCTACTTATTCGATAGTAGCTTGGCGTTTGCTTTATATTACTCATCTGGCTCGCAGCGCGCCTGATGCCAGTTGTGAAACTATGTTATCACATCGAGAATGGCAGGCTCTTTATGCAACAATTTATCACAAAAGTTATCCTCATTCTTCCCCGCCAACTTTAGGGGAAGCTGTTGGTTGGATTGCCAAATTGGGAGGTTTTTTAGGACGAAAACATGATGGTTTTCCAGGAGTTAAGACTTTGTGGCGTGGCTTGAGAAGATTGGATGATATTATGACGGGTTGGCTACTATTTAATCAACTGAAAACAACTTGAATTTGTATGTTTTCAGGGTGAAATAGCTGCGCTCGCAAATTGTGTCGCTCCTATCAACGATAATTTTGGTAAACCGCCGTGAGCCAATGGCAGAAAAACATTTTATTCTATTGGTTCAAAATGTGCGATCGGGAAAAACCCCGAACGCACTTGAGCCAACTCATTGAAAGACGGAGATATCAATGAAAACTCGAATCAGGATAATTCGTATTCGATCGTCCGCGAGCGCCCCCATATCCGCTACACAAGTAGTTACTTTTGTCAACTTTCTTGTTAAGAAAGATGTTTATAAAGCATAGCTTCTTAAGGGGGATTTAGGGGGATCGAGATATGTGCAACTTCACCTTAAATTGGTATTAAGCAGCAAAATATCTAAGGATCGTGGATTAAATAACTTCCGTAGGTTGGGCCCGTGGCACGAACCCTCCGTTTCACTCCGCCCAAGCCCACGCTTGATTGTTGGGTTTCGTGCCTCAACCCAACCTACAAAAAATGCAAGTTATTTAATTCTAGTTCCTAATATAAAAACCTGGTTTCTAGCCCCTTGTCTGTAAGTTCTAAAATTCCTGAAAACCCAAATCACCGGAAGTAATCATGCCTCTCAATAAGGAAGTTGCTGTCGAATGCCTCGACGTGACATATCGCCTCAACCGCAGGCATTTAGTAGACCAACTCAATTTCAAAGTGCTGCAAGGAGAAGTTTTAGTATTGCTGGGACGCAGCGGGAGTGGCAAAACTACTACCATGAAATTGATTAACAATTTACTAACGCCAAGCAGTGGCGAAGTTCTTGTCATGGGAAAACCGACAACTCAGTGGAACCCAATTCAACTGCGCCGCAAAATTGGTTATGTGATTCAAGAAATCGGTTTGTTTCCCCATTTTACCGTGGAGCAAAACGTCGGTTTAGTGCCAAAATTAGAAGGTTGGGAGGGCGATCGTATTCAATCTCGCGTCCGGCAACTGTTAGAATTAGTCAACCTCGACCCCCAGCACTTCGCCAAACGCTATCCCCATCAGTTGTCCGGGGGACAGCGGCAGCGGGTAGGCGTCGCTAGAGCACTGGCGGCTGACCCTCCGATATTGTTAATGGATGAACCGTTTGGTGCTTTAGACCCGATTACTCGTCTGGAATTACAGCGGGAATTCGGTCAATTGCAGCAGCAACTGGGCAAAACAGTGATTTTTGTGACTCACGGGATTCAAGAAGCTTTTTTGTTAGCTTCGAGAATTGGTTTGATGCAAGACGGACGGTTGATTGAATTGGCAACACCTGATGATTTTCTCAAATCTCACCATCCAGAAGCGGGGGCATTTCTTGAATGTTTGCAATTACCCGGAACGGGCTAATAATATGATGTGCGATCGCATCATTGGTTTATGGGTATGGGCGGGGCGGGTTTTTGAAGCTGATGGTTGGGAATTAAAGATATTGGTGAACCCGCCCCTACGAGATTTTTAATTATACCACAATTGCCAATTACCAAATGATAGAATTTTTAAATCGGTATGGTGCGGAGATAGTTCAGCGTGCAACCGAACACTTATATTTAGTAACTGTTGCAATTTTGATCGCTCTTATTGTGGGGATTCCCCTGGGGATTTTAGCCACGAGAAAGCCAAAATTGAAAAAGCCTATTTTGGGATTTGCTAATATTATGCAAACAATTCCCAGTTTAGCTTTGTTTGGCTTGCTAATCCCGGTGCCGATAGTGGGTGGAATAGGCGATCGCACGGCAATTATCGCCCTCACTCTGTATTCTTTACTGCCAATTATCCGCAATACTTATACTGGTATTGTCGGCGTCGATCCAGCGATTACGGAAGCCGGAAGAGGCATGGGAATGACTGATATGCAACTGTTATGGCAAGTGGAAATTCCCCTGGCGCTGGGCGTGATTCTGGCGGGCGTGCGAGTTGCTGCGGTAATTGCGATCGGACTCGCTACAATCGCCGCTGCAATTGGTGCCGGCGGCTTGGGGGTGTTTATTTTCCGGGGCGTTGCTACCGTCAACAATCAGTTACTTTTGGCTGGGGCAATTCCGGCCGCTTTAATGGCATTAGTTGCGGATTTTGGGCTGGGTTTCGTAGAAGCGCGCCTCTCGAAAAGTACCTTAAAAACTATTAATGAAGAGTAAAATCCTGGCTACCTTCCGTCAGGGTTGTCACTCTCTGCGAACCAGAAGCATTCGCAGGATTTGCTATCAGATTGCGGATTTGATTTGAGCGTTCAATGTACTCTCGATCGCTCAAAACAGCTTGGCTTCCCTCCAGCGAAATAGCATCGGCCAAATCGATCCAAGAACGGCAACCGCCGTATTCAGGAATGTAGGGAATTTCGCGGATTTCTGCAAGGCGATAAGCCCGCAGCAATAAAATATAAATGGGCTGATTTTGTTTCCATTTCAGGCGATCGCTGACAAAATTTTCATTCCAAATATGGTACGGAAATAGCGCAGTAATTGCCGGTTCCCAAGCTACCAAAAAAACATCAGTAATCTCCGCCCAACTACCAATTCTAATAAGTTCTGGATGCCAACCAGATTCAACTTTCTGGACTTGATGTGCAAACTCCGGCTTTAATAAATCAGGCTGTTGGTGTTCAAAAGTTGGATACAGCAAAACCTGTTTGTCAGTGACATTGAACTGTCCTGCTTGCTCGCGAATTCCCCCCTTCCGCAACAGCACAATGGTTTGACCTTGTTCCAAAGCATTAACTGCTACATTCCATTCTTTCAGCGCCCTAGTAGTTGATTTCATAGGAATTTAGTTGGGTTTTAACAATAGTAACAAAAATGGGTACTTTCAAGCAAGTACAGCCATTTCTTCCTGTTAAAATTGGCGTAGTCCTGACTATGCAGGACTACCCTTTATTGCTAAATTCTCACTGCAAAAGATGCTGCTAATTCCCGTTCTGGTTCCATACCAACTGTAGGCGGCATGGAACGATTTGCTACTTGCTCGATCAGTTGTAAATGTTGCGGCAGCATCTTAGCTAAACTGTAGCGTTCTAGGGCGGTTTGACGGGCTTTGATGCGAATGTCTGCCATGCGGGTAGGATGGTCTAAAACTTCATCAATGCGATCGGCTACTTGTTTCGGTGAGAAGTAATCGACTAGCAAACCGTTTTCTCCGTCGCGGATAACTTCTCTGACTGGCCCTGTGTCGGAACCGATTACTAAACATCCGGTTGATAGAGATTCAATCATCGACCAAGATAGTACAAAAGGTCTGGTCAAATAAACGTGTACGTCGGATGCTTGAATTACTTTTAAATACAGTCCGTAAGGTAGGGGCCCGACAAAGTGAACTCGCGACAAATCTAGGGGTACTTTTTTGAGCATATAGTCTTTGTAAGACTCGCCGTTGGGTAAAGAACGCCCATAACAAACTCTTTCTGAACCAACGATTACGACGTGACAGTTGGGGCGGCGTTCTTGTACATAGGCGATCGACTCAATGAATTCGGGAAAACCCCGGTAAGGTTCCATTCCCCGCGATACGTAGGTGACAATTTCATCAACGCCAGACAAGTCTAAGTTAGGCAAAATTAGTTTAGCACCGGGGTCTGGTTTGAAGTAATCGGTATCTACCCCGTCGTGGAGTGTGGATAATTTTTGTTGTAATTCTGGCGGAAATTGCGATCGCTGCCAATAAGTGGGGGACAAACCCCAATCGCAAGAGTATAAATCGATCAAAATTGGCGCATTTTTGATTCTAATTCTGGCCATATCGTCAACTGTTAAAGGTTCCGCTGGATCGAAATCTGCGTCGGAACCAATAGCATGATAAAACCACTCGAAATAGCACAAAAGCGGCGTATTTGGAAAAGCTTCTTTGACGAACAATGTCGGCCCCCAACCGGAATGTCCGCAGATAATATCGGGTACGAAACCGTCGGCTTTGAGTTGTTCTGCCATTCTAAATACGGCTTGTCCGTAGATGACGGCACTTTCTAAAGGGCGGACGTATTGGTGAGTCTGCGCGTGGGGTTCCCGGCTGGGGGTAAATGCTGCTTTGCGAACGCCGGGAATGTTCCACTCTGGGCGCTCGTTTTTAGTGCCGAAAACAATTTGATTTTTCGGATCTGCGCCTAAAGCCGTGATTATGTGGCGGTATTGGGCGGGGAAGTTGGGATGGAGAAATAATGCTTTCATTGTCTGTTGTCTGTTGTCTGTTGTCGGTTGACTGTTGACTGTTTTCAGTTGTCTGTTGACTGATAACAATCTAAAATCTAAAATCGATTGACTGTTGACTGTTGACTGTTGACTGTTGACTGATAACAATCTAAAATCTAAAATCTAAAATCTAAAATCGATTGACTGTTTTCAGTTGTTAGTGGGAATAAAATATTTAGATTCGGCTAAAAAGCTTTAATTTTATTCATTGGGGGTTGGCGCTTTGCAGATCCAGACACAATCTCGCGGTACTGAAGATGTATTTTTCAGGATGATTTCATAGTTTAAATGAGTGAGAAATTTTTCCATAATTGTATCAGTCATAACTGAAAATGCAGTGCCGTCTCTGCGTCCCAGCAGGTTTTTGTCCCACTCGCCGGCGAATTTTTGCCACCCTAATTCGCTGAGAATATTGCTGTGGTGAAAGACGCAAATTCGATCGCCCCGCAGCAGTTTGGGAATTCGAGTCAGGTAGTTGAATATATCTACCGGCTCTACGTGTACCAGTGTATCGTAACAAAAGCAGACATCGGCTGAACCTGGAGCGATGCCGTCTAATGTTAAACCGTCGAGTTTGACGTAAGAAACGCGATCGTCTCCCAAGCGCGATCGCGCCGCTTGCAGCATTTGACTGGAAATGTCGGCACAAATTAGTCGATCGCAATATTTCAGCAACAGCGAACCTGTTTTTCCGCCGCCGATACCAATTTCTAAAACCGTATGTTCTTTTTTGATGTACGGCGCAATAAATTGCTGTTCTATCAAGGATTCATATTCTGATAGCGAGTTAGCCGCACCGGCACCTTTCCCTATCCATTCATCGCCCAAATAAGCGAGTTCAGGATTATTGTTTTTCCATTCTTGGGCGTAGCTATCCCAAGCTTCTTCGTAATCTCTTTTAGGCGGTATTATTTCCATTTTTTTTTTTTCTGTCTCAGAATACACAAACAAAAGTCGCTTGATAGTCCTCCGGGCTGCTCCATTAAGATTTGTTCAATCTCCAGCAATAACTGGACGATCGTTTCACTCTTTGGTTCTCCGTCTGAAAGTCGAGCGTGATCTAAAAAAGGGTAAAGTTCGTGAAGCAACCCCCCACCGGCTAGATTCAACACTTCCACATCAAAGTAGAATTCTAAAAACGGAAGTATCAGCTTTGACCGGACTGCTTCTGAAGGATCTCTCGCCAATACTTTCTCAATACTTGGACTAGAAAATTTTTCAGTTGTTCCCGACCTTAGCGTGTAGTGAAAACATTTGTAAATGCGATTAATGACATCCACTTGAGCTTGATTATATATATTGTAGCAATCTCCTATGTATTCATTGACAATAAAATATCCATCGGGTTTTAAACACTCCCGAACAATTGATAAACATCGTTCTAGTTCTTTGACGTGATGCAGCGAACCAGAGCAAAAAACTAGATCGTATTTTTTATTATCATCAATCGCAAAAACATTAAAGTCATCTTGATAAAAATTAATCTCTACGCCCGCTGCTGCTGCATCTTTTCTAGCAATTTCTAAAGAACTTTCGGAAAAGTCAAAGGCATCAATTTGAGTTGCCAATCCTAATTTAGCCATGAGAATCTCGTGATTTCCCACTCCGCAACCAATAGACAAAAGACGATCGAAGCGTCGATTTTTGAAATATTTTTTGACTAACCAGGTTAGCCAGTAACCTTGAGTCTTACCACCTGACAGCCGATGGTTTATAGCTTGTTCGATAATCGGATTAGACAACCAGTAACCCTGCTTCCCAATTGCGGCTGTTGGGTTACTCTCCCAGTAATTTTTAGCTGTTAATTCCTTGGAGGTGTTCTCTTCCCTGCCGATCGAAATTTGACGCCCTACTTTTTCACCATTGAATCTAGAAGGATTACTTTTTAGTAGTAAAATAACCTTCTCTAAAAATTTGACCATAAGCTTGAGTCATTTCTGCAAAACTATTCAACGACTCTAACACATATTTAGCATTTTCTGCTAACCGTTGCCGCAAAGATTTATCTTCCAATAAACTATGCAGTGAGGCCGCTAGTTCTTCTGGGCGATCGGGCGTGTAAAACAAACCGTTAATTCCCGGTCTCACTTGTTCTTTAATCCCAAAAACGGGCGTTGTAATAATTGGCAAATCGCAAGCCATCGCTTCCAAAATCACTCTTGGAAAACTTTCGACGCGAGAAGTACACACAAAAATATCAGCCGCTTTGTAATATTTTCCCGTTTCCCCAGTTTCCGGGACTACTGTCACCCTTTGCCGCAACTCTTCTGGCAATTCCCCCACCAACTCGGCTAATTTATTGCTGTAAATACTGGGACGATCGCCCACAATAAAACATCTAATTTTATTGTGCCATTTGTCAGGCAAAAGAGAAAGTGCTTGAACTAAATCCTGCTGTCCTTTGCGTTCGCATACCGTTCCCAGCAGCAGAATTACCACATCTTCCGCTGCAACACCTAAAGTTTTTCTAGCCAATTCAGAGTTCTCCGAATTTTCCAGTTTGCTCAAATCTAAGCCGTTGTGAATCACGGTAAAATTGTGGTGGCTGTTGAGAGGCAAATACCTGTCCCGCGTGGCATCTGCCACAAAAATAACTTTGTAAGGAAAGCGAAAACACTCTAAAGCTCTCGCCGCAATCTCCGAACCAAACCTGTTAAAATAAGTTTGCCAAGGTTCGCTTTCGTGCACGTTCCACACCGCCGGAATTCCGATTTGCCGTGCGGCATCAATTACAAAAAAGTTTTCTAAAGTATTGGCATAAATTGCATCTACTTTTAAACTTTCAATTTCTGTGCTAAAACTGCGGATGGCTTCATCATAAGCATCGCGCTGGTAGATGTGTTCGAGAGGATTGTCGCGCACAATTACTTCAATTCCCTGCTGTTCGTAAGCTTGACGCAGGGGCCCGTCTGTTACGCAAAGTACGATCGGCTTAATCACACCCTCAGCCGCCAATTTCACCGCGATTTCGTACTGATGCAGCGGCGCCCCCGTAAAATCCAGCGAATTGCTGCACATCAAAACTCTGATAGGATGAATCAAATTCTCTGCTTCTGCTACCAACAAACCAGAATCATTAAATTTTACTTCTTCCTTATCTATTACATCCGTTACATAATCCGTTGCCGAACCTTCTTCCTTCATAAAAACCCGTCGAGGTTGAATATGAAAATACTCATCTTCTAAAGACAAGTGAGGACTGTAAAAACTGTCATTTTTGCCCGCATACTTACGCCTAAAAGCTGCCACTTCTTGAGGATTGTCGGTAAAACCCCTAGAAGTTCCCTCTTTGTGCAACAACTCCGCATCGGGACAATATACGCACCGATAACCGCGTTCTAACAGTCGGTATCCGTAATCTGCATCATTGTAAGCAACAGCAAAATTCTCCTCATCAAAACCGCCCAATTCTAAGAACAATTGACGCGGAGTAATCATGCAAGCCGCTGTTACCGCAGAGTAATTTCGCGTTACCATAGCTTGAGAAAGATAGCCTCGATTTTCGCTGTTCATCAGCTTAAAAGCGTGACCCGCCAAACCGTGATGCAGCCCGTGAATTACGCCCGCGTGCTGAATTCTGCCGTCGGGATATAAAAGCCGCGCGCCGACTGCACCCACAGCGGGAATTTGAGCGTATCCCACGATTTGACTCAGCCAGCGGGGGTTAATTACTTCAGTATCGTTGTTCAAAAACAAAACATATTCGCTATCAACTTGTTCCGCAGCGCGGTTGTTAATTGCTGCAAAACTAAACTTGCCACCAGGATTTTTAATCCTCAAAACTTGGCAAGTTAATTGGTTTAAATATTCCAGAGTTTTCGGGTCGTCGCTTTCGTTGTCGATAACGGCAACTTGATAATTTTTGTATGTTGTAGTTTCTAGAGAATCCAGACAGGCTTTCAGCAATTTGAGCTGATTTTTAGTAGGAATAATTACCGTTACTGATGGGCCGTTATCCGGGAACTCCTGGGCAAATATGCCCAGATTTTCTTTAACTGCCCATGCGTGCTGAGCGACATTGCCGTTAATTTTTCGGCGGTTTAGTGCGTCTTGAATGGCTTGTTGACCTGCGGCAAAACTGGCGGGTTTCGCTGCCCCAGATATGGCTGTAGAACCGGGTGCGGTTCGCCAGTGATATAGCACTAGCGGCAGGTGCGCGACGTGGCGAGAAATTTCGGTTGCTCTCAAGGCAAAATCGTAATCTTGCGAGCCTTCAAAACCTAGCCGCAAACCGCCTATTTGTTCAAAAATGTGTCTTTTTACGGCGCACAAATGACCGAGATACATATAAGAAAGCAGCAGTTCCGGCGACCATTCGGGTTTGAATTGCGGGGCAAATCGGCGACCTTTAGTGTCGATTTTGTCGTCGTCTGAGTAAAGAAAATCGGTGTCTGGATGCGCTGCAAAATATAGGGCGACTTCGCCTAATGCGTCGGGAGTTAGTTCGTCGTCGTTGTCTAAAAACAGGATGATGTCGCCTGTTGCGAGGGCGGCGGCGCTGTTGGTTGCTGCGCTGATGTTGCCGTTTTCTGTACGAAATGTGATGCGGATACGATCGTCCTTTTGAACCCAGCTTTTCAAATTTTCAGCAACAGTGAAATCGGTGCTGCAATCATCGGCAATGCACAGTTCCCAGTTTGGATAAACTTGATTGATTACGCTGTCGATCGCACTTTCTAAAAAATCTATCTGCGGGTTGTAAACTGGCATTACTACCGAAATTTTTGGCAGGGGTTCCCGGCAGGATTTTAACCGAGAAATCAAGTAATCGCGCGCGCGATCGTTCCACTGATTCACCTCCAGCCAAGCGTCATACCTATCAATGGGTTGAGCCACCACAAAACCCGCAGGCGGCAGTAAATCTCCCGGCGCACTAAACTGTTTTTGCTGCCGATAAATCTTCCCCAACTGGCGAATCACTTTCACAATTTCCCAAGGCATCGGCACAATTCTGCCGAGACGCTGTTTTCTTTCCTTCGCCCGCTGCTGAATGGCGGCTGTCAACCTTGATAACTCCTCAAACTTATCAGCACTTCGCTGCCAGATATGGTAGCGCCGCACTGTCAATATTTTAGGCGCTTGAAAAGACAAAATTTCCCCGGTTTCTAACTCAGCTTGCAGAGAAACGTGCCATTCCCCTGGCGGCAAATCGACAAGGGCCTCAAAACCGCTTTCCGAACTGTTAACCCAGTCGGGAAACACTTCGCCGACATCTTTTCGCCGTAAACCGTAGGCGCATTCTACAGAAGTATCGCCGCACAACAAGCTTAATTTAGCAATTTTGCGATCGTGGTGGCAGCACCAACCTGCAAACAAAATTTGACCCTGACGCTGTTCCCACACCACCGGTACATCTAACGATGCTTGAATCGTTGAAACTAACAGCGGATAAGCTGCCAACAAATGCCATTTACCTCGATCGTCTTGCGCTTCCAGTAGCACTTCGTGCCGTCCCGCAGGCGCTTCCAATTGAATTGTAAAACCTGATTTCTGCGCCGCCGGAATATTAGAGTGTGCTAGCGCTATATCACTTCTATCTATGCCGTAAACGCCTGCGAAACTCTGGTCTTTAATTCTGGCGCGGACTGCTGTAGTCTCTCTTTTTTGGTTAAAAACCCAGCCCACAATTAGCAGGTTGGAATCACAAACTTGCCAAGTAGTGGGTCGATCTAACGAAAAAATAAATTTAGGGAACCAGTCGCGGATTTGGCGCTGAACTTCCCACAACTTTTCTCTCACTTGCCACCCTATTGAAGACTTGATTGTAGCAAGTTCTGCCCGAAAATTTTCATTTTCCTGGCGGGAGTGTTCTAATTTTTCCTGAGTCTCCTTTAATTTTTCCTGATTTTGACTTTGTGCTGTTTCTAACTGAAGTAACTCAGCTAACTTTTGCTGCAATATAAATTCAGTCTCTTCAAATTGTACCTGAGTTTGCCCTAATTCTGCTTCTAATTCTAATACTTTCGCTAACGCTGTTTGAAATTGCGATTCTTTGCCTGCAAGCTGTACCTGAGTTTGTCCTAATTCTGTTTCTAATCCGAGGAGTTTCGCTAACGCTTCTTGAAATTGCGATTCTTTGCCGGCAAGCTGTACCTGAGTTTCCCCTAATTCTGCTTCTAATTTTAAGACTTTTGTTAAAGCTTCTTGAAATTGCGATTCTTTGCCTGCAAGCTGTACCTGAGTTTGTCCTAATTCTGTTTCTAATCCGAGAAGTTTTGCTAAAGCTTCTTGAAAATTTGCTTCTTTGCCTGCAAGCTGTACTTGAGTTGCTCCTAATTCTGTCTCTAATCCCAACACTTTCGCCTGGGCCTGGTGAAATTGTTCTTGCCACTGTTTGAGTTCGGAAGAGCTGGTTTTTTGCTGTTTTTCCAGCAAGCGGATTTTTAGCCAATCTTCAAATGGCCAGACTGGAGATGCTGGGAAATGAATAACTCGATCGATCGCACCTTTCGATTCGCTGCTGAGATTGCCAGCTTGGGTTTCCAAAAGTTCATATAGTTCTAATGCTTCGGGAAAATATTTTTCTATTAAACTAGGTCTGTGACTTTGGACAATATCGTTGACTAATAAAGATTCTTCAAAATTGTCGCCCGGTATCGCACCTAAGTTAACATTAAATTTTTCGTTGACTCGATCGAGGAAAAGTTCAGGAGTGTTGCCGATGGGGTAAACGTTGGCTAGGAGACAGCGATGGGGGAAAGCTTCGTAAAGTTCTAAAACTTTTTGATTGTAGTGAATCCACATTTTTACTGCCTTTTCGGGATTTTGCAGCAAGCTGACATCGGTTCCCCGACGGTAAAGGGAATCGACTACTTCCCAGGGCGATCGATAAACACAGATAAAATTAGCTTGGGGGAGCAAAGTCAGCCAAAACTCCCAAAAAAGGGCTGTTCGCGGGTCTTTCCAACCCCAATGTTTGTGAGGAAGTTGATTTTGGTCGATCGCCCTTTTGGCGATTTCGACGTATTCGGCTGCTACCGGAATCGTTTTTTCAAACGTACATCCGAGTTCATCAATACCGTGCGATCGCAAAACACTTTTGTGAAACTCCACAAAATCAACATTCTCGAAATGACCTTTCACATTTCCGTCAGCCGGGCCCACTAACTTTTTGCCAATATCAACCCCGACTTTCTGAAACAAAGAAGCTGTTAAAGACGTACCGGAACGGTGCATTCCGGTAACAATAAAAACCGATGGTTTGCTGTCATTTGTACTCACAATTTCTCTCCCTTCTCCCTCGCCCTAATTCCACACCAAATTTACTCGCTACTCTCCCGCTAAGCCCAGGGATTGCCTGACTTGAAACCACGCGCTTCTGAGCTTCCAGAACTTGCTGCTTTCCATTGCCAAAACCCGACACTTCGCTTGCTCTAGTTCTTCCTTGAGATTAATTAGCTGATTTTGTGTTTTATCCAACTGCGTTTGCACAGATACTAACTGCTTTTGAGTTTGCTCCAATTGCGTTTGAGCTGAAACTAATTGGGTTTGAGTTTCTTGCAAGTTTCTTTGAGATTCTTCCAACTTTGTTTCAGTAATCATTAACTTATTTTGATTTTGCTCCCCTTCTCTCCTCGCCGACGCTAACTGAGTCTCAAGTAATTTGAGTTTGGTCTTAGTAGACCCCAACAAAGACTGCGATTGTCTTTGGTTAATCAGGGAGTTAACAGTGCAAGTTTCCAGAATCCATTCCCAACCATAGTTATTGATTGCTTTGACTGTTAACACATCCTCCAGCCCTACAGTGTTTTTGGGTAAATAACAGCTCCAACCCGACTGCAAAGCCCCATCATTTTCAAAATATCCAGCTACATCGGGGCGATCGTAAAAAGGCTCGCATCTCTGTACAACCTCGCCGTTTACCAGCACTTGCAGGTACTCAATTCTACCGCCGATATTTAGATCGGCGGCCCATCCTTCCAGATACAAATTCTCCTTATTCGTAAAAGCAGCAACATCAATATATCCTTCCGGGTGATGATTGAATTTCAACTCCGAAAAATCTCTAACTAGCTCCTTTGTGACAACATACAAATCCTGAAACCTGCATATCCCTTTTTTGATGCGGTGAACAAAAGCTTTGCCTCCGCTAACTCGCTCGACAGTTTCTCTTACAAACTTTTCAGTTACATAAGTTGTGCCGTATTCTTCCTTGTCTAAAGACTGACTTTCGCTGTTGGCGCTGAACAAAATACCGCTGGCAGGCATTTCTACATGAGGAGCCCGCAAACACTCATCGTGAACGCTAAACATCAAAACGCCGTTAGCAGTCAACAAATCGTACAAATTTTGCAACCAACTTGTAAAAGTTCTTTCCGGCATATGGCTGAAAAAAGAATTAGCCAGAATGCAGTCAAACTTTCGGTCAATTAAATAATTTTCAGGTTGCCCAGTTGAGACAATACCGTTGACGCCCAAGTATTCAGTTTGAAACTTAACCGCGTTAGCATAAATATCAGAAACCCAAATTCGTTCCGGCGGTATTTCCTGAATCAAAAACCTGGTAAATCGACCGTAACCGCAGGCAAAATCTAGAAAAGAAGGTACATTTTCCCAACTGCCAAAATGCCATTCCACAACTTGTTTAACCGTATCCAAGATGCGACGCCCGATCGAATAATAGCGCACCAAAGCCCGATCGCGATCGTCTTGGACGTTGTTCAAGCTGAACAAATACATTTCATCGTCTTCGCAGATATGCAGTTTAAAATTTTCGGGAAACTTAGCTTGCTCTCGAATAAATGCTTTGATTACCGGATTTTCTACTAAATCTAAATTGATATCGCTCATTGTTCTCACAGAATTTTAGATAACTTCGGTTGACTGCTCTTTCACCAGAGAATCAGAATTAACAACAGTTAAACACGGTTCGATAAGCAAGTCAACGATGCCGTTGCCGCAGGACTCAGTACAAGACTGAACTCTAAACATCGCCACATCAACGCAGCGATCCAGATAAGTTAAATCTCCATCTACCGTTCCCACAACCCCAGCATTCAGAAAATAAACACCGGGATTCAACAAACATTTAAAATTAAACTTCACTACAATTGTCGTTCCAGCTTCCACATACCTAACTGACTGAGTAGAAGCCTTCAAAGAAGCACCCGCCAACTCAAAACCGCTAATTGTTTTAATCAACATTCCAAACCTAACTTTGGAAGTTGACCGGGAGAAAGTGACAGAGTAAGTGTAAATATAATCTTGACGGCCAAGCAAGTGATTTACCACCTTTCCCTTGAGCGTCTCGATGTGGGGGTTGATAATTTCCGCTCCGCGAGACGGATACCTTACCGTATTCGACGGTATCATCCCCGGATCGTAAAATTCCTCGTAATATTCCTTGGGTTTGGAGAGATGTTGAGCGGGTTTAACTTCCCTCTTTGTGGTTTCTAAATTAGCATCCTGAAGGTGGTCTTGACTTTCCTGTTTTGTCAGTTGGTTCAGAGCTCGAATATCTGACTTCAACCCCAAAACCTGATCCGGATCGGCATAAATCAGCTTTTGATACTTAGAAATTACCACCTTCGGCGTGTGAGCGAGCAGCAATTCACCGCTATCCATTAAAATCGCCGACGTACAAAGTTGCACCACAGAAGTAGCAGCGTGAGAAACAAATAAAATTGTTCCGCCACCTTCCTGAATGCTTTGCAAGCGGGCAAAACACTTGCGTTGAAAAGCTTCGTCGCCCACCGAAAGCGCTTCGTCAACCACCAAAATATCTGGCTCGACGCTAGTCGCAACGGCAAAAGCTAGCCTGACAAACATACCGCTAGAATAAGTCTTGACTGGCTGTTCGATGAAATCGCCAATATCAGCAAAAGCAGCGATATCGTCAAACTTTTCTTCAGTTTCTTTTTGATTGAATCCCAGTAACTGAGCGTTAAAAAACACATTTTGTCGCCCGGTAAATTCCGGGTTAAACCCGCTTCCGAGTTCCAACAAAGCGGAGACTCGGCCTTTAACATCTACGCTTCCTGTGGTAGGAGTCAGCGTCCCTACAATTATTTGCAGGAGAGTGCTTTTTCCCGAACCGTTGCGACCGACGATTCCCAGAGTTTGTCCTTGAGGAATTTCCAGATTGATGTCGTGCAGGGCCCAAAATTCGTCAGCCAGTTTTTTGTTTGGGTAAATAATTTCCTTTAAGCGGTCTCCGGGACGATCGTACCGCTTAAAGCATTTGGAAACATTTTTTAGTGAAATTACATTTTCTGTCATCCGATTTTAGATTTTAGATTTTAGATTTTAGATTGATATTATGTCCGCTCGAACTAAAAATAGGTTTGTAGTGAGTACGACCGTCCTCTGATTTTTATGAGGACTTGCATTCCGATGCTGCAAACACCTTTATGGGGATTTTAGATTGAAGAATTGACTTTAGCTCTAAAACAAATTTACAGCACGTCAGCAAAAGCGGGACGCAAACGCCGGTAAACTGCCAAACCCCCACAAAATATAGCAGCAGAAATTAGCGTGGCGACACCCCATTCGCCCCAATGCTTAACTTCTCCAAGCAGTATGAGGTCTCGATAAACCTCGGAGATGGCGGCCATTGGATTCAGCCAAAATATCCACGCTCGCCACTCTTGGGGGATGATTGATGCTGGGTAGACGATCGGCGTCAAATAAAACCAAAAATTTAGAATAACACCTAATGTCTGAGGAATGTCTCGCAAAAATACAGTCAAGCCCGCTGTCAAATATCCCAAACCAGCAGTTATCAGCAACTGAGGTATCCACACCAGCGGCAGCAAGCATAAAGTAGCGTTGAGCTTTTGCGACGACACTGCTACTATCACGATCAAAGCTGCTAAACCCAGAGAACTTTCAAGAAAAGCTGTAAAAATCGGCACTAGAGGCAGCAAACCGAGAGGAAATACCACTTTTTTTACTAAATTCGGCTGCCCCACCACCGATACTGCCGACTTGATCAAGCCACTGGTGAAGGCAGTCCAAGGCAGCAAACCTGCAAACAACCAGACTCCAAATGTAATGTCGCTGTTTTCTGGGAAGCCTGCAAGGCTCAGCTTTACCTTGAGGACGATCGAAAATACATAAGTGTAAATCACCAATTGCGATAGCTGATTCAGCAGCGGCCACAAATTGCCCAGAATCGAGCCTTTGTATTGAGATTCCAAGTCCCGGCGCACCAATGTTGCCAGCAGATTCAGCTTCGCCCACCGCCGGGACGTACTTGCGGGCAGCCTGCCGCGCACCCTTCGGGCCTTTTGGGCAACTCCTTTCACCGTTCTCAGCAATTTTTTCGCCCTCGTTCACTCGCTTCACACCTAAATCAACTCAAGCTACAATTGTGCAGCTTTTGCTAAACCGCAATTATTCCACAGCCTTGTCGTTTTGATCAAGGATCTGCCACCCTGGCTTGGGCTTCTTCGTTCTTTCTTCTTTCCCCTTCCTTCGGAGGTTATTTTACAGCGCCGATCGCACTGCCGAACCGATCGCCCGTTTTTGCTCGTCGTCGTAGCCCCACCGCTGGAAAAATTTTTCATACTCGCCCTTGGCACTGTGCAAACTTTCTAGCATTTGCGACGCTATAGTTTGACAGGCCGGCATTTGCAGGATTTGAATTAAATTGCGCGATCGCTCCTGCACTCTAGCAGAATCGGCCGCCATTTCCTCCTTTTGCTGGCGAGAATGATGTACAACCATTGCCGCCGACATCGCCAAATTTTTCACCAGCAGTTCTGCTACGATCTCAGGAGCCGATCGCAGCGCCTCGACTACTCCGGGTGACGGGTGATCTGCCTCCTCTCCATCGTCCGTTAGATAGGTGACAAAAAACCCCCTAGCACCGTTCTGTGTTTTCACCAGAGATGTAACAGCTTGCTGGATGTCGGCTTGTAAAAGTCGTGAAGCGTAGCTATCCCGTAGGGAATCGGCCTCCATGAACGACAGTAAAGATTGAGTCAGCTCGATCGCCCCCTCAAAAGTTATGCTTTCCGATGCTAATAAAGAAGATGGAATACTCATAACGAACTCAATAATTTTAAAGATTCTGCTAACAATTGTAAACACTTCCCGCTGCCCGATCGCAAATAAATATGGCTATTATCTCCTCCAAACAACAGCCCCCCGACCCAAATCTACCCGAAGACATAGCCCCGGCCCGTCGCAAAAAAGCCGCCAAACCCCAGGCGGAATCATTGCTAGAATCGCAAGAACTACCCGACGAAATCAACAGCAAACAAGACGACAAAATCCGACCCCAGCGGTTAGCTGAATACATCGGGCAAAAAGACTTGAGAGAAGTTTTGGCGATCGCAATTGCAGCAGCCAAATCTCGCGGCGAACCTATGGATCACCTGTTACTATACGGGCCGCCCGGGTTGGGAAAAACCACAATGTCGCTAATTTTAGCTGCAGAAATGGAAGTTGAATGCAAAATCACCACCGCCCCAGCCTTAGAAAAACCGCGAGATATTGTCGGATTGCTGATCAACCTCAAAGCAGGCGACGTGCTGTTTATCGACGAAATTCACCGCTTATCTAAAGTTACAGAAGAAATCCTCTATCCGGCGATGGAAGACTGTCGGTTAGATATTACGATCGGTCAAGGAAAAACCGCCAAAATCCGCAGCATACCCCTGAAACCCTTTACCTTAGTAGGAGCAACCACAAAAGTCGGATCGCTGACATCTCCATTGCGCGATCGCTTCGGCTTGATCCAAAGATTGCGCTACTACGAAATAGACGAACTTAGTCTAATTGTCCAAAGAACCGCCCAAGTTCTCGACACTCAAATCACCCCAGAAGGAGCCACAGAAATTGCCCGCCGAGCTCGCGGAACCCCCCGCATCGCTAACCGCTTGCTGCGGCGAGTTAGAGACTACAGCGAAGTCAAAAATTTAAAGCCAATTGATGCCGAAGTGGCCTCACTTGCCCTGGAATTATTCAACGTCGATCCGCTAGGTTTAGATTGGACAGATCGGCGCATTTTGACAGCAATGATTGAGAACTTTAACGGCGGCCCAGTGGGCTTAGAAACCCTCGCAGCTTCTACAGGAGAAGACACTCAAACCATTGAGGATGTATACGAACCATACTTAATGCAAATCGGATTTTTGCAGCGGACAAATCGCGGGAGAATGGTAACTATTGCTGCTAGAAAACACTTAGGTTTTATGGAATAAAAGGAGTAAAAAATGGTACAAATACAAACAAAAACACTAAGTTTATCAGAGTTTCTAAAACTACCAGAAACAGAACCAGCTAGCGAGTATATCAACGGTCAAATCATCCAAAAACCTATGCCACAAGGAAAACATAGCAGGATTCAAGGTGAATTAGTCCCAGCGATCAATGTCGTAGTTAAAAAGCCGAAAACTGCCTTAGCTTTTCCAGAATTGCGGTGTACTTTTGACGGCAGATCGATCGTGCCAGATGTCACAGTATTTACTTGGGACAGAATACCACTTGATGAAAATGGGGATGTTGCGAATGTATTTGAAACTTACCCTGATTGGACAATTGAAATTCTCTCTCCAGGCCAGAGTCAAACTAAAGTAACTGGGAATATTTTACACTGTCTGAAAAACGGCACTAAAATGGGTTGGCTCATCGATCCGATGGTGCGCTCGATCTTAATTTATCCCCCTGGCAAGCAACCGGAAATTTTAGCAAAACCCGAAGAATTGTTACCCGTTCCAGATTGGGCAGCAGAATTGCGGCTGACGGTAGGAGATTTGTTTGGGTGGTTGAAACTATAGCCGAAGTCAGTTGACAGTTGACTGTTGACAGTTGACTGTTGACAGTTGACTGTTGACAGTTGACTGTTGGCTGTTGGCTAATGACTAATGACTAATAACTAATAACTAATAACTAATAACTAATGACTGATAACTCCTCTTATAAATTAAGTAGGGTGTGCAGGGCGCACCTTACCGCTATAAGTAGTGTGAAACCAATTTTGGCATCCAGGAATGAACTAATAACCAATAACCAATAACTAATAACTCCTAAGATAAATTATTTTTCCATCTTTTTTACATCCGTAAAATCCGCTTTTAAATCATGGGAAACCAGCGACAAATTCCGCAAAGCTTTTTCTCGATCGCTCGCAATTTTTAGAGCTGTTTCCCAAGTAAAAGTAAAAGAATGAAAAGAATCCGCATCAATTCTATCTTCATCCAAATCCGCCATAACTTGCTTAAAAATCTCAAACAACTCTTCTTGCAACCGATCTATTTCCTCAAAACTTCCGGCTTGGCGGCTTCTTTGAATCAAATTTAGAATAATCAAATTAAACTTGTCAGCTCGATTTTTTTGTTTCTGCAAAAAGCGCGATCGCAACTGCCAAAGCCAAGAAACAAAAAGAGTGACCAACGAAAAAGACAAGCCGATAACATCGGAATTTGCTGCAAAAAAATCCGGCTTTTCGCGATCGTAATAAGCCTGAGCGCCCTCATGTACGGGCAAAGCCAAACCGCCACTTTCCGACGGCTGACTAATCATGGCCGCCAAAGAATTAGCAGCTACCAAATTGCGGCGGTGCTCGAACAAAATCCGCGTAATTTCCTTAACTATTACCGGATCGACATCCTCATGAACCAACAGAGTAGCCTGCACCTCAACGCTAGGCAAATCCACATCTGGTACTGCGGGAGCGGCCTTGTAAGTACCCTTAGGAATCAAGTGATCTTCCAGATAAGGCCACTTAATTTTCATCGCCGCCGCTTGGTCGATGGGCACCAATTTGCCCCGCGTATTTTGCAGCAAATCGCTAAGCGCATCGCTCCCCAGAGGTTGCACCCGAAAAATAGCATCCGCCTCGCCGCTAGCAAACAACTTAGTAGCCTCAGTCCAAGAGCCAGGAGTAGACTTAAAATCGCTTGGTTTCAAACCGTAATGTTTGCTGACCAACCAAAAAGAACTATAAGAACCGCTGCCTTGAGCCATCAGCGCAATATGTTTTCCTTTTAAATCAGAAACGCTTTCAATTCCCGACTGTTCCGAAACAATTAAATGAAAAACTTCCTTAAACAAAGAAGCAATTACCCGCGCTTGGGGCACAGCAGCCGTATCGTTCTGGACAATAGCTAACTGAGCCTCATTTGCCTCAAGCCGGCGCATATTTTCGTCAGAGCCTTCAGTCTCAACAACTTTAATCCGCAGGCGCGGATTTTGTTGCATAACTACCTCAGCAATTGCTTGTCCGAAAGGATAATAATAGCCTGTCTTGGTTCCAGTCGCCAGGGTTAATTCATAGACTCGCTGCTTGTCTTTGTGCACCTCCCAGCCAAAAACTCCAATCAGGACAACGCTTACTAGAGCAACGGGAAGCAGAAATTTATTTTGCATAGAGGTTGAGACTCGTTAGAATGGCAAAATCAAAAGTATTCTCGATGAAAATGAAAATAGGACTCGGAAAATTCGACGCGCCCGATTGTGGAGGAGCCAATAGCCAATTCCCTGTTTGGCCGATGCTTTTAGGCCCCATCCGATGGGGGATTTCCCATAGGGAATTTTAGATTAAGATTACCACTCAATCTAAAATATACAATCTAAAATCTAAAATTGTCCGATGCTTTTAGGCCCAATGCCCAATTCCCAATTCCCAATTCCCAATTCCCAATTCCCCATTCCCATGTTACTATAGCAATCCTAAATCATTTGCATAATTCTTGTAGGGGCCATCCCACGCCCGGTTGCCCGATAGATAGGGGGTAGGCAAAGAAAGGCACTACCCCTACGAATTTATCTGAATCATTTAGGATTGCTATAATAACTTATAACTCCTCTTATAAATTAAGTAGGGTGTACAGGGCGAACCTTACCGCTATCGGTAGGGTGAAACCACTTTTTGCATCCAGGAATGAACCAATAACCAATAACTACTAACTGCTAATATAAATTAGTTTTCCATCTTTTTTACATCCGTAAAATCAGCTTTTAAATCATGGGAAACCAGCGACAAATTCCGCAAAGCTTTTTCTCGATCGCTCGCAATTTTTAGAGCTGTTTCCCAAGTAAAAGTAAAAGAATGAAAAGAATCCGCATCAATTCTATCTTCATCCAAATCCGCCATAACTTGCTTAAAAATCTCAAACAACTCTTCTTGCAACCGATCTATTTCCTCAAAACTTCCGGCTTGGCGGCTTCTTTGAATCAAATTTAGAATAATCAAATTAAACTTGTCAGCTCGATTTTTTTGTTTCTGCAAAAAGCGCGATCGCAACTGCCAAAGCCAAGAAACAAAAAGAGTGACAAACGAAAAAGACAAGCCGATAACATCGGAATTTGCTGCAAAAAAATCCGGCTTTTCGCGATCGTAATAAGCCTGAGCGCCCTCATGTACGGGCAAAGCCAAACCGCCGCTTTCGGACGGCTGACTAATCATGGCCGCCAAAGAATTAGCAGCTACCAAATTGCGGCGGTGCTCGAACAAAATCCGCGTAATTTCCTTAACTATTACCGGATCGACATCCTTGCGAACCAACAGAGTAGCCTGCACCTCAACGCTAGGCAAATCCACATCTGGTACTGCGGGAGCGGCCTTGTAAGTACCCTTAGGAATCAAGTGATCTTCCAGATAAGGCCACTTAATTTTCATCGCCGCCGCTTGGTCGATGGGCACCAATTTGCCCCGCGTATTTTGCAGCAAATCGCTAAGCGCATCGCTCCCCAGAGGTTGCACCCGAAACATAGCATCAACCTCGCCGCTAGCAAACAACTTAGTAGTCTCAGCCCAAGAGCCAGTAGTAAACTGAAAATCGCTTTGTTTCAAACCGTAATGTTTGCTGACCAACCAAAAAGAACTGTAAGAAGTGCTGCCTTGCTCCCTCAGCGCAATATGTTTTCCTTTTAAATCAGAAACACTTTCAATCCCCGACTGTTCCGAAACAATTAAATGAAAAACTTCCTTAAACAAAGAAGCAATTACCCGCGCTTGGGGCACTGCCCCCGTAGTGTTCAGGGCAATAGCTAACTGAGCCTCATTTGCCTGAATCCGGCGCATATTTTCGTCACCGCCTTGAGTCTCAACAACTTTAATCCGCAGGCGCGGATTTTGTTGCATAACTACCTCAGCAATTGCTTGTCCGAAAGGATAATAATAGCCTGTCTTGCTTCCCGTCAGTAGGGTTAATTCATGGACTCGCTGCTTGTCTTTGTACACATCCCAGCCAAAAACTCCAATCAGGACAACGCTTAATAGAGCAACGGGAAGCAGAAATTTATTTTGCATAGAGGTTGAGACTCGATCAATAATGGCAAAATCCAAAGTATTCTAGTTAAAAATAAAAATGGGACTCGGAAAATTCGACGCGCCCCATAGTGGAGGAGCCAATAGCGAATTCCCTGTTTGGTCGATGCTTTTAGACCCCATCCGATGGGGGATTTCCCATAGGGGATTTTAGATTAAGATTACCACTCAATCTAAAATATACAATCTACAATCTAAAATTGTCCGATGCTTTTAGGCACAATGCCCAATTCCCAATTCCCAATTCCCAATTCCCAATTCCCTATTCCCCATTCCTCATGTTAATATCCCTCAGAATAGAAAACTTTGCCTTAATTGACTGCCTGGATCTAGAATTTGGCCCGAGTTTGAACGTATTTACAGGGGAAACCGGCGCTGGTAAATCGATTATCCTAGATGCGATCGATGCAGTGTTGGGCGGGAAAGTCGATCGCCGATCGATTCGCACCGGAGCAACGCGGGCAATATTGGAAGCTACCTTTGAACTGGACAAAGCTTCCGCAAGATGGCTGGGCGAGCAAGAAATCGAACCCATAGACGGAAATTTAGCCGTTTGCAGCCGGGAAATTAACGCATCGAGCGGTGCTCTACGCAGCCGATCGCGCTTGAACGGAATTCTCGTCAACCGCCAGTTAATGGATCAACTGCGCGATCGGCTTGTCGAAATTACCGCCCAAGGCCAAACCGTCCACCTCGGACAAGAAACCCTCCAGCGAGAATGGCTCGATTTATACGGCGGCAAAAAGCTCACTGAAGCGCGATCGATCGTCGCCTCCGCGTGGCTGGGAGCCAACAGCGCCAAAACCGCCCTCAAACGCAGGCGTCAGTCGGAACAGCAGCGACTGCAAAGACTTGATTTGTTAGAATACCAAGTCCGAGAACTCGGCGAAGCCCATATCGAAAACGCCGACGAACTCGAACAGCTAGAACACGAATCAATCCGGCTAGGCCACGTCGTCGAATTGCAGCAGCAGAGTTACCAAGTCCACCAAGCCCTGTACCAAAACGATGGCGACAGCGCATCAGCCGCCGACTTGTTGAGCAAAGCCGAAGTAATTTTAAGCGACATGGCGGTTTACGATGTGCAGTTGCAACCAATCCTAGAAATGGTCAGCGATGCTTTAGCTCAAGCCACAGAAGCCAGCCGGCAAATTAGTAGCTACGGCGAACAATTAGAAGCAGATCCCGAAAGACTCGAAGAAGTAGAAGATCGGATTCGCGAACTCAAACAAATTTGTCGCAAATACGGGCCGCTCAAAGAAGCGATCGCCTACTACCAAAGCATTCAAAACGAACTAAATGAACTTTTAGAAGGAGGCGAGTCAATGGAAGCCTTAGAACTCGCATATCAGACCGCTTTAGAGCAATTAAAAGACGCTTGCAGCCACCTCACCACCCTGCGACGCGAAGCAGCCCTCAAACTAGAAACGCACCTCGTAGGAGAACTTAAGCCGTTAGCAATGGAAAAAGTGCAATTTCAAGTCGAGATCTCGCCTTGTACCCCAACCGCTACGGGTGCAGACCAAATCGCCTTTTGTTTCAGCCCCAATCCGGGCGAACCTTTGCAACCTTTGGGCGCGATCGCCTCTGGGGGAGAAATGAGCCGCTTTCTACTCGCTATCAAAGCCTGTTTTTCCCAAATAGAAAGTGCCGGTACGTTGATTTTTGACGAAATCGACGCCGGAGTCTCCGGGAGAGTCGCTGGGGCGATCGCTAAAAAACTCTACCAACTTTCCGACAAACACCAAGTTCTCTGCGTCACCCACCAGCCGCTGATCGCCGCGATGGCTGATTTTCATTTTCGCGTCAACAAACAGACGATCGAAGCAGAACCAAGTATCGGCGAACCTGCAGCCGACTCCGAACCAGTCGAACGCACAGTAGTCAGAGTTGCCGCTCTCAACAGTGACCAGCGGCGGGAAGAACTCGCCCAACTCGCCAGCGGCCGCTCAGCAACAGAAGCCATCGCCTTCGCCGAATCCCTGCTTGTCGAAGCCGCCGGATTGCGCCAAACTCAGTCGGCCCAACCCTGATCGCACCCTCAAGCCGATCGGGGGGCCAAAAGGCGGAGTTTTTTCCGAGTCGGAGGTTACACTAAAAATGTCAACCGCAAATTTTACAAAAAAAAGCTGAAAACCCCGTGAATTTAGTGGGCTGAAAGCTAAGAGCAGCAAAATAGAGATAAATTCTAGTTAAAAACCACAATTGTGTAGAGAAGGGCACACATCACTAGCAACAGATAGTGTCACAATTGCGGCTAGTCCCACAAGACCACCCCTCTTTCAGCAGTCATCCCGCCAGTACGCATTCTTCTGCGGGCGATCGGCTCAAAGATCGCCAGAACCTACTTAAACCAGGTACGCACAATGTCAAAATCAGTTAATAAACCCTTTAAACAAGATTCGCGATCTCTAAAAAGATTGCAGCACTCCCACCGCCTCGTTACTCTCCCACCCTCCCTTGGGCAGCAAGGCCAACTGAATTTCCCTTGCCTTGTGGCCGGAGTTCTGTAAACTGGGAAATACTTTCACACATAATTGAGTTTTGTGCGACAAGTGACTCACTAATCAACTTCCCCGCTCTCTTGGCTTAGAGACTAACCCTTACACTTAAGCTTCTGTAAAGGTCTATGAAATCTGCATCTTCCACCAATTACTCTTCTCTAGACAACGTGATTGATGTCGCTGTTGTCGGCGGTGAAAATCATCATCAGGAACGCTATCCTGCCCCGGAAATTAGGAGCAGTGCAATTATCCCGCGCCAAGGAAACCTCTCCGGCATTCTCGACCTTCTAAATAAGCAAAGTTTCACAGTAGTAGTTAAGGAAGTAGAAGACAAACTTAAGGTTGTCAATCAAACCCTGGGAATGCTCGACAATATCCTGGAGAGCGAGGGATTTGATGCCATCCTCAACGAGATGTTGCAGTCGATTACCCTCAAAACAGGGGAATTGCTGAATGCCGATCGCAGCACGATATTTTTATTAGACGACGAAAAAAATGAACTATGGGCGATCGTAGCTAAAGACGAAAATGGCAAAAACCTAGAAATCCGAGTTCCGGCCCACGTGGGCATTGCGGGAGAAGTAGCCACGTTCCAAAAAGTGGTTAATATCCCTTACGATTTTTACAACGACGAACGATCGGCTAACGCAAAAAAAACTGATGAAAAAACGGGCTACCGCACTTATACAATGCTGGCAATGCCCCTAATTAATGAAGACACAAAAGAGTTAGTAGCAGTTGTTCAACTGATTAATAAACTCAGACCCAATCACGAAAAATACCCGACTTTAGACGAACAAATAGACAGGCACGGATTTACTAAAGAAGACGAACAAGTTTTTAAAGAATTTGCTCCCTCGATTCGCCTAATTCTAGAATCTTCCAAATCTTTCTACGCAGCAACTCAGAGACAACGAGCTGCAACGGCGCTGATGAATGCCGTCAATGCTCTTTCTCAGAGCAGTTTAGACTTAGAAGATACCCTAAAAAGGGTGATGGATCAGGCCCAAGAACTCATGAACGCCGATCGCAGCACCCTGTGGCTGATCGACGAAGAGAAAGACGAACTGTGGACGAAAATCCCGATGGGCGGCAACCTTAAAGAAATTCGCATACCCAGAACCGCCGGTTTTGCAGGCATCGTCGCCCAATCTAGCGAACCGCTGCTGATTCCCTTTGATGTGTACGACGACCCCCGCGCCGCCACTTCCAAAGAAGTAGATCAAAAGTCGGGCTACCGCACTTGCAGTATGCTTTGTATGCCAGTATTTAACTCGGACAAAAAATTGATTGGCGTCACCCAATTAGTTAATAAAAAACGACAAGGAGAATTCCCGCCCTACAACCCGGAAGATTGGCCTCACGCCCCGGAACAGTGGAAAGCGAGTTTCAATCGCAACGACATGGAATTTATGAAGGCGTTTAACATCCAAGCAGGAGTCGCGCTGCAAAACGCCAAACTGTTTGCCGAAGTCAAACAGCAAGAACAAAGACAAAAAGATATGCTACACGCCTTGACTAACGGCGTGATTTCTACAGATAAAAAAGGCAATATAGTAGCAACCAATCCCAGTGCCAAAAACTTACTGGGTGTCAGCGATGCAGAATTAGCCGAAGGTCAATCTTTGCGCGACTTAATTAAGTTAGAAAAAGGCGATTTTGCCAAATGGTTTGATGCTTCTTTGTCTCCCGAAGACGAGAACGACCGCCAGCAGTATTACCCAGATCAAGTTTTGCTGACCTTGGAAGGAGAAGGGCAGAGTATCAATCTCTCGATTAATTCAATGACCGACGCTACCGACCCCAGCAAGGTCAACGGCGCGTTAGTCGTCATGGAAGATATTAGCAGCGCCAAGCAAATCAAAAACTTGATGTACCGTTACATGACTCCAGAAGTAGCCGAAGCGCTTTTAGCTTCAGGCGATACAGGATTGGGCGGTAAGCGCAAAAACGTTTCGGTGCTGTTCTCAGACATTCGCAGCTATACCACACTTACGGAAAAATTGCAAGCCGAAGAAGTGGTAGTGATGCTGAATAAATATTTTGAAGTGATGGTAGATGTCGTATTCGAGTACGGAGGGACTCTCGACAAATACATCGGCGATGCTCTGATGGCAGTTTTTGGCTCTCCAGCGCCCCTAGAGGATCATGCTTGGTGCGCCATGCAAACGGCAGTGAAAATGCGCGAAAAACTGGCAGAGTTTAATGAAGATCGGGTGGCAAATGGCGAATTGCCGATCGGCATTGGTATGGGCGTACATTCCGATGAAGTTGTCAGCGGCAACATCGGTAGTAGCAAACGCATGGAATTGACTTCGATCGGAGACGGCGTAAACCTCGCCTCTCGCTTAGAAGGCGCTAGCAAGCAGTACGGCACCGACTTGATCATCAGCGACAATACTTACAGAGATTATGCCGATCGGCTGTACGTGCGAGAACTCGACTTTATTACTGTCAAAGGCAAAAGCGAACCCGTAATCGTTTACGAACTCGTCGGCATCCGCGAGGGATACTCGCCAGTGGGCAAGTCACTAACCGAAACACAGCAACAAATTATAGAACATTACACGAAGGGGCGCGAACATTACAAAACTCCAGTCAGGCAAAGACTTTCAGAAAGTGAGGTGAAAAACGTCTTAAAGGATGTCGCCGAAATGCCAGAGGCAGAGATTAAGAAACTGTCCTACAATCTAGAGCAACAGTTGGAACACGAACTCAAAAACCTGTTATATCAACTGAAAAAGCTGTCAGAGTACGACCCGAAAAACCTGTCCGAAGCAGACAAACTCATCGTACTGTTGCAGCCAGAAATCCAACTGCTGAAATTGGAAGGAATCAAAAACCTCTCGGAAGACGAAGCCAAAATGCTGCTGCAAGCAAAAATCAAGCCCCTATCAGCAGACGATATTAAATACTTGCAAGAAGGCGAAGTTAAAAAGCTGTTGGAAGCAGACATCTTAGAACCATCAAATCCCCAAATCAAGCGGCTGAAACCAGGAGAGATCAGGCAGCTATTGCAGGCGAAAATTAAAAGTCGGGCCTGCGAGACAGTTGCAGAAATGTTAGATGAGGAATTTGAAAACCTGGGACTCGATCGGGTGAAAAAACTGCTGAGCGAGTTTAAGAAAGCCTTAGAACCAAAAGCCAAGCAAGCTTTTACAGACGCCAAACGCGAATTTAACGCCGTTCTGGAAGTTGACCCGAAAAACAAGGCAGCTAAATTGCACGTCGATCGCTGTATGTTATTTCAGCATAGTTTTTCAGACGTACTCAACTGGGATGGTGTGTGGAATCTCACAGAAAAATAGCAGTAGCCCACAGCAAATGCTGGCGGTGGCGTCAGGGTTCGGGGCGGGGGCGATCGCGATCGGGGGTGCGCCTCCCATCCCACCACCAATTAACCTTAATATCCTATTGAGGTAATTGTAAATAAGCTCCAACAGGTATTATGGTTATCAGGAAGATGGGTTTAAAACCCTGTCCTTTTAGGACGGCTTTGTATTAAAATGCTGAAGACTCAAAGGATCTTTAGGCTCAAGACACGTTGAAACAGCTACGATGAGAGCTCTCCTTAAAGACAGCTAGAAGGGCAATGGTTGACTCTAACCCGGAAGGCAAGAGTAAAAGTCGCCTAGCGGGCATTGGGAGACTTTAAACGGACAGGGAGGGACTGTAAGACTACTTCGGTAGCAAGACCCGATGAACTGTCAAGAATCACCGCTGAAGAGAACGGGCGTGAGTATGTCAAATAACCGGATTTGAATTTGCCAGCGAGATGCCGGGGTTTCGCCCTACGTGTTTCGTTCGCACTACCTACCGCAACAAACTTAGCACTTCTATTATTTGAAGCGCTTAAAAATAGTTATGACGGGCGGCAGCGTTACCCGGTTTCTGAGAAAAATCTTGGAGAAAGGCGACGAAAAATCCGCTCAAAAACCGGGTTTCTCACCCCGCCCGCGTAAGTCTTAATAGCGTTAGTGGCTCCTAAAAAGAGCTGACTTCGCAGATAGTCAATGTTCTAGTCTTAGATATAGAAAACCACTAGCGTCAGTTATGGATAATTGGAATTCGCAATCGGGAGATGTTGAGTGGGTAGATCAGGTTTACCAACTATTGCTGGAGATTGCTCGGAGCTCGCTGTCAGATATCCCCAGAATCCCGGAAAACATCACTGTTAAGGCTATCCCTTTGATCCAGAAGGTACAAAGCATTCAGCAAAGACCTGACGGGCAAGTGTTCAAATCAGGTTCCTTTTCAGTAAACGATCGCGAATGGGTCGATCGAGTCTGCCAACTATTGGTAGAACTAACCAGCGCCTCTTTGTCCGAACAGCCCAAAATGCCGGAAAACCTTGCAGGCAGATCTTTAGCCCTCGCCGATCGAGCACAAAAAATTAAAGAAGATATCGAAGAAAATGCAGCCCAAACCCCAGCAGATGAAGAGGACAATTCTTTACAGTCTCCAGACGCGCTGCTTTCCCTCTTGCACCACAGTTTGAAAACTCAGCGCGCCAAAAGCTACAACCCCGATGCCCCCGAATGGCAGCAAGTCTTGAGTCTGCTCGACGTAGTGCAGTCAATTTACAAGCAAATCCAAAATTAAATTCAAGCTTAACTCAGGGGCATCTTCCGCAGTGCGAGATCGATCGCTCTTAAAGGCAGTTGGTCTTTGACATAAAAAATTTTTTGCCCTAGCCCGAACATTTCCGATTATTGCACTTTTGTCAATTACACTAGGTTTAATCGGTTCTAGGGCAAGAGAACATGAGCGGACAAAACATCGGCGATTTGTCAAAAGAAATATTAGCCGATCGCTATCAGTGCGATCGGCGGCTCGGCAAGCAAGCAGGAAGGCAAACCTTACTCGCCCGCGACTTAAAAACCCAAAAGCAAGTAGTAGTCAAACTCCTGTCATTCAGCAGCGACTTTAACTGGGAAGACTTAAAACTGTTCCAGCGAGAAGTCGAAACCTTAAAATCCCTATCCCATCCCGCAATTCCCCGATATCTCGACTCCTTTGAAATCGACACGCCCAAGCGCAAAGGATTCGCCCTAGTTCAGACTTACATCGCAGCCAAATCCCTACAAGAATATCTCTCAGACGGCCGCACCTTCAGCGAAAGAGAAGTCAAACAATTAGCCACAGCATTATTAGACATTCTCGCCTACCTGCACCAGCGACAGCCCCCAGTCATTCACCGCGACATTAAACCCAGCAATATCTTACTCAAGAATCGATCGGGAAACAGCGTCGGCGAAGTCTACCTAGTCGATTTCGGTGCAGTTCAAACCCTAGCAACGCAACAGGGAAAAACAGTCACCGTTGTCGGAACATATGGCTATATGCCGCCCGAACAATTTGGCGGGAGAGCAGTTCCAGCTTCCGACTTGTACAGCTTGGGAGCAACATTAATCGCCTTAATTACCAAGCAGCATCCTGCAGATTTGCCACAGCAAGATTTGCAGATTGAATTCGAGCAATTCACCAAATTAAGTTCCGGTTTTACCAATTGGCTGAAGTGGATGACGCATCCCAGTTTAGAATGCCGTCCCGCCTCAGTCCAAATAGCTAAAGAAGTTCTAGAAAAACCACAGGAAATAAATAAATATTCCCAGACATTGAGACTGGGAAAAACGCTAGATACCTCTAGGTTGTTCAAGAATGCGATCGGGCGCAGCACTTGGATGGGCACTCTAGGTGTAGGAGCTTGTGCAGCAATTTACGGCACATTTATTTTTCCGGTAGTGGCGACAATTTTCGGAGGATTAATCGGTCTTCTTCTGGGCTTGCTGCTGGGGTTGGGGAACGGAATAATCGTAGGAATTGTGACGCGCTTGTGGTTTTTTCCCCTAACTAATCCCAAACTTCACCGACAGGTTTTAACTGCAATTAGTATCGTACTCTGTACCTCGACAAGCATCGTCTACTTTCGGATAATGGATTGGAATAAGCTAAACGACTTGAGTGTTGAGATTGTTTTCGTGCTAGCACCGTCCCTAATTGCAGGACTGTCAATGGGGGCAAGTAGCAAGTCTATTGCCCGGTGGTATCAAAAAGAAAGTGGACTGTAATCTAAAATTTACAGTTATGGACGCACTCCGACTCCTAGAAACCGGGTTTTTACGAAAAGCCACGTTACAACCGCCAGACTCGCTAAAAAACCCGGTTTCTGAACCCCGACGTTCCCCTCACACTCAAATTCATGTAAAAAAATATGACCAGCAAAATATTAGCAGAACGCTACGAAGTGCAGCGACAACTAGGAAAACAAACTGGTCGCCAAACGCTGCTGGCTCGTGACTTACAAACTCAAGAATTAGTTGTCATCAAACAGCTATTCCTCGGCAGCGATTTTGAATGGCAAGACCTCAAGCTATTTGAACGGGAAGCGGAAACTTTAAAAGCACTTTGTCACCCAGCAATTCCGCGCTACCTCGATTACCTGGAAATTGACGAACTAAACAGTAAAAGCTTTGCGCTGGTACAGACTTATGTAGAGGGAAAAACTTTGCAAGAGCATTTGCGATCGGGGCGGACTTTTAGCGAAAGCGAGGTGAAACAATTAGCTAAATCGCTGTTAGCAATTTTGAATTACTTGCACAAGCAAAATCCGCCTGTTATTCACCGTGACATTAAACCCAGTAATATTTTACTGCACAGCCGATCGGGTAACTCGGTCGGACAAGTTTATTTAGTTGATTTCGGTTCGGTGCAGAACCAAGCTGCAAAATTTGGCGGCACAATTACAGTAGTGGGAACTTACGGGTATATGGCACCCGAACAATTTGGCGGGCGCTCGGTTCCGGCTTCTGACCTCTACGGTTTAGGTGCAACTTTAATTTATTTGGTAACGGGTTTGCATCCCGCCGAACTGTCGCAGCAGGATTTGAAAATTCAATTTGCCGATCGGGTAACGCATCTCAATCCTAATTTAATAGATTGGCTGGAGTGGATGACAGAACCAAGTTTTTCCAAACGGTTATCTTCGGCTAGGGAAGCATGGCGAGGGCTTAAAAATCCCCGCCCGATCAACAAAAATCCTCTGGTGGTGCTGCAGCCACAAGGCAGCGATATTAAACTTACAAAAAAATCGGAATTTATAGAAATTGTAATTCCGCCCAAAGGCATCGGTTTTGGTTTAATTGCCACGCTTTCGGCTCTGGTATCTGCGAGTCCTGTCTCATTTATAGCAAGGGATATGTTGAGCGATGCGTTAAAGATAAATCCCCAATTTTTTATAATAATATCAGGAAGTTTGTTATGTATGGCAGGACTAAAGTTGATATTTGCACTATTTCGGGAAAGGCGTCTCAGAATCGATCGCCAGCAAATCTCCTGTAGCAGCCATCTACTGGGGTTGAGATGGAATCATGCCAAGCCATCTCCCAGGAACGAGATTTGCCAGTTGGAAATTCAACAACGTGAATATAGAAACAGCGGTATTGGTGTAAAAGTTATAAAAGTTATGATTTTTGCTTTTTCAATCCCTAGAGAGTTATATCAAGCGGCATCATTATTTATGCAGGAGAGCCACTCGGAAGTGAGATTAGGGAAAGTCTATCAGATGATAGTTCAAGCAGGCAACCACAAATATCAGTTAGGAGAGAAGGAGGGACTAAGTGAATCAGAAATCAAGTGGTTAGCAACAGAACTGAGCCAGTGGTTGAGATTGAAAATTCAAAGAACTTTGACAGACGGTCAAAAGAAGAGATCGATGTGAAAATATCTCCCTCGCCCAAACCAAGCATTCCCCTCTCAAATTGTGGGATGGGCGTCCCGCCCGTCCGCTCTCTCTTGTGTGGGATGGGCGTCCCGCCCGAAAGCGTGTATTCCCCCAGCCGGCGACACACTCGTCCGCTTTCGGTCAATCTCATGCAGCCGAAAGGCCCGATCGCCCGTAAAATGCTATCAAAGGGATTTGGCAAGTAGCACTCATCCCAATCATCTGTTAACTTGGAGATATTGTTGTGGACTTATCGCTAATTCCGGCACAGCCGAAACCAGGACTGCTCAACGTCCTCATCGAAATTACCGCCGGTAGCAAAAACAAGTACGAATTTGATAAAGACTTACAAGCCTTTGCTCTCGATCGGGTGCTTTCTTCCTCAGTCCAATATCCGTGCGACTACGGCTTCATACCCAATACCTTAGCCGATGATGGCGACCCCCTCGACGGCATGGTCATGATGGATGAGCCCACATTTCCAGGGTGCATTATCGCAGCCCGTCCGATCGGAATGCTGGAAATGATCGACGGAGGCGACAGGGACGAAAAACTTTTGTGCGTTCCCGACAAAGACCCCCGCTATGCTCACTATAAGTCCCTCAAAGACGTAGCCCCCCACCGCTTGGACGAAATAGCCGAATTTTTTAGAACCTACAAAAATTTGGAGAAAAAAGTCACGGAAATTCTGGGTTGGCAAGATGTCGATCAAGTCATGCCCTTAGTCGAAAAGTGCATCGCAGCCGATCGCAAATAAGTCCCTAGCCCGTACTCCTCGACTGCAACCCGACTAAAAACTCAGGAGGCCGAACTTAAGGCGATGCTGCACGTCAGGGGATGCAGTCGAGGAACGGGTGGCTAGAATGTCAAATCAGTCGTGTAATGCCGACTCACCGGAACAGCATTCCTCAAAACCCCATCCCGGCCCCAATCTTGAAAAAAATACTACTCCTAGAGTAAGATGAAGCGCAAATTCTACCCCAGAGGAATGCGTTCTACGTTTGAGGAAGTTTTACCCTAACACTTAGAGCGATCGGCGCTATCTTAATCTCAGAACACAGAACACGGCGGGCTGCCCGGATGATGCAACAAATCATCTCTCAAGCGTGACATCTCCTACACGAATCGGTAAGGTTGAGAATTCTAACAGCCCAAGTATTAGGCACTCGAATAGTTTCCCGATCGAGGGCTTTATTATAGTACAGATTGCTAAAAACTAAAAAGTAAAAACTAAGATTTCAACTCCCAAGTTCCAGCCCCCAAAACTAAAAAAAATGCCAGATTCCGCACCCTCTCTAGCCAATCCACAGCCTTCCGATCGCAAAGCCCCTATGGAAAATAGTCCTTTGACCGAGTTTGTCGTTCAGTTTTGGGGCGTGCGGGGCAGCATCGCCACCCCCGGCACCAAAACACTGCGCTACGGAGGGAACACCTCCTGTGTAGAAATGCGATTGGGCAAAAAACGCCTGATTTTTGACGGCGGTACGGGCCTGCGAGTTCTGGGCCTCAATCTGCTGCGGCAAATGCCGGTGGAAGCCCATATGTTTTTTAGTCACACTCACTGGGATCACATTCAAGGGTTTCCGTTCTTTACTCCCGCCTTTATCCCAGGGAACTGCTTTCATATTTACGGTGCGATCGCCCCCAACGGCACTACAATCAAACACCGTCTTGCCGACCAAATGGTGCACCCCAATTTCCCCGTCCCCATCCAGGTGATGCAGTCAGACCTCAAATTCAACGATTTGACGCCTGGGGATATTCTCGAACTCGACGATGTGAAAATAGAAACGGCACTGCTGAACCATCCCAACACCGCGATCGGATATCGAGTCACCTGGGAGGGACACACGGCCGTCTACTGCACCGATACAGAACATTTTCCCGATCGCCTGGACGACAATGTGGTACACCTAGCTCGGAACGCCGACGTGCTGATTTACGACGCCAACTACACCAACCAAGAGTATTACGACTTCAAAACCCCGAAAGTTGGCTGGGGACACTCGACTTGGCAAGCAGGAGTAGAAATAGCGAAAGCTGCTGGAGTCAAAAAAATCGTGATGTTTCACCACGATCCGGGCCACGACGACAATTTTCTCGATGGCGTAGAAGCAGACGTGCAAGCAGCGTTCGCCAATAGCTGCTTAGCCCGCGAAGGTATGAGCATACCAGTGATTTAACCAAAAATAAATTCAGAATTATGAAACAGGAAAAACCCCGCAAACGTCGCAGAGTAGGCTTGCGGGGGCTTTACTCAACGTTGGTATTGTTGATAATTATCTGCTGTACCTGCGGCGGATGGGTTGCAGATCAGACTGCCTACTCTCGCACTCCCGCGCGACTTGCTCAGGTTTCTTCGATCGAGGATAGTGGTACGGTCGATCGCATCCCCGAACGCTACCAACTCGGACAACAACTATACCTAGAAAACTGCGCCACCTGTCACATCGCTTTACCGCCGCAAGTCTTACCTACAGAAACCTGGCGCCGGTTGCTGCAAGATCCCCAACACTACGGACAAACCATCAAACTGCTAGTAGACCCGCCCCGCCTGCTAGTCTGGAACTACCTGCAAACTTTTTCCCGTCCCCAAGCCAAAGACGAAGAACTCGCCTACCGAGTCGCCAGTTCTCGCTATTTCAAAGCATTGCACCCCAAAGTCAAAATGTCACAACCCGCAAATATCAGCAGTTGTGTTACTTGTCACCCCGGCGCATCTAAATATAATTTCCGCAATCTTACCGCCGAGTGGCAAAACTCTCCGTAGGGAATGCAGGATTGAATCACAAACTATTGAGTAGGGGGGTTATGCGGGCAGATTAAGTTGTGGGTGTATCCCGCTAAGGCGGATGAAGAGATTTTAGGCCCACGGAAAGTCATTGTAATTATGTCATTCTGAGCGGAGTTTACTTGCAGAGCGTAGTGTCAATCTCGACTCAAAAAAATTAAGATTTTCCCATATCTATGCTGCAACCCACCATTTTATCATATTCATAATCTCAACTAGCCCTAAATTTAGGACACACTTCAAACGCCAACTGTGAACGATAAAAACAGACATCAAACTCCATAAAAAAGTTTAACTGGCCTAAAATAATAGGCGGATCGTTAGATTTAGCCCAAGCAAAAGCCAAACGAACAGGTGGAAAATCGCTAATTTGTCCCACAACAGCTAAACCCCTTGCTTCCACTGGCGCAAGATTACCTGCTAACGGAATTGAAAGCGTTTGCTCCTCCCAAACAGCTCCCAACGCTAAACCAACATGGTACGGTAAAACATTAAGACTCGATCCCGTATCCAACAAACCCACAGTCTCCGAAATACAATCCCGATAGCTTAAAGTTATGGGTACACAGGGAAAAAAATTAGTTTCTCCTGCTTGATTCCTTCGTTCGATAAAAGAAAATCGTTTAAAATTTCGCATTTTCTTTCGTTTCTTCTTGTTCTAATAAGCTCATTAATTTCTGGGCAGCATCACCATAATCATAAGGCGACCAAACACGATAACCCGCGCCATTATCCAATGGCTTTAACATTTCTTCTTTCGCCAATTCAGCCATTAAAAATTGCATTATTTGAAACTTCTCGGCCGGGGATAACTGCCGCAGTTGGTCTAATAATTCAAGATTTGACATAAAACGCCATTGAATTCATTTTTCAATCTTACCACGACCTTGAGGTTTAAACCACTCCAAAACATCACTGTCTATGCGTAAGGTGAGTTGAGCTTTAGTCTGAGGGTTGGGCAAACCTCGCCCAACTACTGCTAAGCGCAAACATTTTAGGCGTAATTTCAGGGCAATCAGATAAATCAATATCTCGATCGCTTATGGCATCGAGGCCTTGCGAGTCAGTTTGAGATTGGCTCGAAGTAAATTTGTTGTTCATATTTTGTGGCTGTAAAACACAAACTAAACAGGCAAAAACAATTCGGAAAAACTAATTTCAAGGTCAGGAAAAGCTAGCATTCTCATCACAGCATTATCTGCAACAACTGTCTCAGATTGATAGCCTCCCGGTGCAGGATTCCGATAAATATATGCCTCCCGCGCCGCTACATCTAAAATCCAATATTCAGGGATATTTGCTCTAGAATAAATCGGGGCTTTTTCCTGGCGGTCAATGTGTAATGTCGCGTAAGAAACTTCAATTAACAGCAAGATTTCGCTAGGATTTGGGTGATGGTCGCGATAATCTCCCGGATCGATACAAACAATAGCTATATTTGGTTCCGGTTCCGAAGTTGCTAAAGTAATTGGCAACTGCACGCGAATTAATGCTAAATCTCTTAGCAGGTGTTGTAGATATCGATCGCTGCGTTGGGTTGTAGCAGCATGGGGTGGAGTTTGTGCGCTCATTTCAACAATTCTCCCATCTAGCAATTCAATCTTATCACCTTCAGTGAGAATGCCAGCTTCAATCATGCGGTGATATTCTTCGACTGTCCAAGTTCTTTCTTTTGTTGCTGTCATAATCTTTGCCTGCAAAAGCTTACTTCATATTATAGTAATTGCCGATTCAATCAAAAAACACTGGTTTGTCCGGTGCTGGTCGAGCTCCCTTTTGAAAGCGTTCCCAAGACTGTTTTAATTGAGCAGGATCTGGATATTCGCGATCGTAAACCACCAGGACATTCGTCAAATTCCGTCCCGGCGGCAATAAAATCTGCCCTTGATGAGCCAAACCCACGGAAGCACCACCGTCCAAATTCATCGCTTCAAAACAGCCGTAGCACGGGCGAGGGCGGGACGCATCGCTTGCATAACCTTAGCTTCTGCTTCCAAAGACAAACTATCAAAAAAAATTATCAAAAATAACTTCTCTCTCGAAGTCGGAAAGCCGATCGCCGTTCTCGAACCCACGCCCACAACATGAGAATCTTTAAAACCTTCCGATAAAGGAGACAGCCAAACTTTCCCCCCTTTAACCAATCTCGGCCCGCAAGTCAAAGAAAACCAATATTGACTCCAATCCAGCTTACGCTTACTGGGCCTGGCACCTTACAAATAACCTCTCGCTTTACCCTCATCAATAACTCTGACGGCTAACGGTGAAGTTTTGCGGCTGCCGATAACGTCTGTTGCAACTGAGATGTTGCACCATTCTCAATAAGCTTTTTATGAACAGGCTTTCCGGCCTGTTCCACAAAAAAATTCACTCTTTGTGGAACAGGCATCTTGCCGGTTCCTGAGAATGGTGCAAGATGTGAGTTGCAAAACCCACCAAACTTGCTAGTCCGTTCCAACGGAGTGGTTAGCAGCAGCTTGAGCGGCATAGAAGTAAAAAATCTGTGCTTTTAACTACCTTTTGACCAATTGTTATGATATCTTAACTTTAGCGGAGGCTAGTTCAGGCAATTTAAGAAACCTGGTTATCAAGTAACCTGATTTATGATTGACCGTAAAAAAATTCAACTGAAATGGGAAAGTTATTGGTTTAAAACCCTTGGGAGATGGCGATCGTGTCCATTGGCCTGCCCAATAGACAGACCTCATCCTCGGCATATTTTTTGGAGTTTGATTGGCAGTTTTTTGGCAATTACTGCAACGTCCTATCTTGCTCTAAAAACTAATTCTCCTTTACTAATGGCTCCGTTTGGCGCTACAAGCGTTCTGATCTTTGGTGTCCCTGACAGCCCTTTGGCTCAACCCCGGAATGTCATTGGGGGCAATTTCTTCGCTGCTCTCATCAGTTTAATCATTCTGCATTTTCTCGGTTCTTCTCCCTGGGCGATGGGAATGGCTGTTTCTAGTGCGATCGGAATTATGCAGATTACCAGAACTCTACATCCGCCTTCGGGAGCAGTTGCCTTAGTCGTCATGATGACCCAACCAGACTGGAAATTTTTGCTAACACCTGCTTTTGAGGGTTCAATAATCTTGGTCTTGTGCGCCGTCATCTTTAATAATTTAGCGGCAGAAAGGACGTATCCCAACCACTGGTTATAGCATTATCTCTAATGATTTCATCCTTCCCTTGGGAGCACCACCCAAAATCTGGATGCTCCCTCGATTCCTTCTTCCTTCTTCGTTCTTTCCTCCATCCGTTACATCCCGATTCAGTGCGCGTTGCCGAACTTCCTTCTGCTAGATCAATCAAAAAACACTGATTTGTCCGGCGTTGGTCGAGAGCCCTTTTGAAAGCGTTCCCAGGACTCCTTTAACTGAGCCGGCGCTGGATATTGGCGATCGTAAACCACCAGCACATTCGTCAAATTCCGTCCCGGCGGCAATAAAATCTGCCCTTGATGAGCCAAACCCACCGAAGCGCCCCCGTCCAAATTCATGGCTTCAAAACAGCCGATCGCCCGCATAACATTAGCTTCTGCTTCCAAAGACAAACTATCAAGAAAAGTCACCAAAAATAACTTATCTCTCGAAGCCGGAAAGCCGATCGCCGTTCTCGAACCCACGCCCAAAACACCAGCATCTTTAAAACCTTCCGACAAAGGAGACAGCCAAACTTTCCCCCCTTTAACCAATCTCGGCCCGCAAGTCAGAGAAAACCAATGTTGACTCCAATCCGGCTTACCTTCAGTTCTAGCCGTCACCATTTCCAATTGATTTCCCGCTTTAATCCCCAAAGTCGTGCCGTAATTTTCCCATCGGCTGTATTTCAGAAACTTACCCGCCGCCACCATATTTCCCAGCACCGATTTCTGATCGTCTTTACCAAAAAAAGTCCCGTTAGCAACAACAGCAGCCCGGTAACGCGACACCATATTTTCAAAAGGTTCGTCGCCCCGCGTTACTTTAGAAGTATTAGCAAAATCTGCATTATTAGCTAACCCAATTGTGATATAATTTTCTGGGTCGGCGAGGTCAATAGTTGTGAGATAAAAACTTGCGCCAGCTACAGTTTTTATTCTGACTTGTACGGGTTTTGCTTGCTTAGCAGAACGTCTGATAATTTGAGGTTGAGACGGCTGCGTAGCAGGATAATTTTCGGGCGATTTTACAATAGGATTACTCGGCAGAGGTTGATTGGTTTTTGCCGATTTTACAATGGGATTGCTAGGAAGAGGTTGAGGAGTTTGATTTGATTGTATACTTGATAAAAAAGCGAGTGACTTTTGCCACAGTTGAGCCCCCAGAGTCAAGAAAGTATCTCGGTTTTTGGCGATCGCAAAATAGTCAGCCAAAACCCGCGCCAAAGCTATGCCCGTTAAAAATAAAAAAGTGCGCCGCAGCATCGGGCGACAACCTTCAGACTGTTTGCGTTTAGACATAAAAAATTTCTCAGTAATTCAATCTCAAATCGCGTGAAGCTAAGCTATCCCGTCGGGAATCGCTCTTTGTCACTCCCTCGATCGCGCAATTGCGATCGTACTCTAATTATTGCGCTAAGTTAAATATCATCAAGCATTTTGAAGTAATCTAATAAGGATGCTTTATCAGGGTAAGAGCATCTCAATTAGGCTTGACACAAGGACTCAGAAGAATCTAATGTAGGGTCAAGAAAACAAGAAAAG
>NZ_JAUBOV010000035.1:67664-72072 GCF_036700405.1 Microcoleus sp. T3_D1 | reverse complement strand
GCCCGTCCAAAAAGGACGGGCGGGACGCCCATCCCACAATAACAATTAAAATTGTAAGTTATTTAATTCGCGATCCTGACAGTTGTTATATCATATTCGGTCGATTGACCGTGATTCCTGTAGGGGCGGGTTCACCAGCAATAGTCGCCAAAAACCGACAAGCTCAAAAACCCGCCCCGACTATGTATGATGCGCGATCGATCGGACATGATATTAGTTGTTAGTTGACCCGAAAGCAGTTGGTAGTTGTTAGGAAAGCAGTTGCTACAAATAACCAGTAATCAATAACAAATAACAACTAACAAATAACAACTAACCACTAACTTCTTTTTAAGACCGCGATCGAAATTCAATGACATCTTGCTTAATAGTCACATCTTTATTACCAAAAAAGTCGTGACCCAACAGTCCGATTTCTAGGGAGGGCGAGACAGCGACAACTACATTGTTAACTGCCAGACCACCTGCTTCCATAGAAGTCAGGCGACCGAGGGGAAAAGTAGCCACTCCGTTGGGAGTTTGTGCTTGCACTGTTCCCTGGAGAACAACGCCCAAGGCTTTAGCCATTGCTGGTGTAATTACTGTGCCACTAGCTCCCGAATCTACCATCATCTCGAACTTTTGTTTGCCGTTAAACGTGACTTCTATGACGGGGATATTAGCCTCTCGGCGTTTGATTTTTGCCTGAAACACTCCCGACTTTGCCGCCGCCGAAGTGGTGGGAGTCAATTCTTTGGGGAGAAAACCGCAGACTGATTGGCTGAGGTTGACGGTTCGGCCTGACGAGCTCCGCATGAAGCATCCCTCACTTTCTTGAGCCACTGCTGGCGAGGAGTTGGCAACACTTCCTACTAAAATTGAACTGCTCAGAGAAATAACTCCTGCTAACACCAGTAAAGGTTGGCGCAGGTTTTGAGGGATGGGTAGAGGCTTTTTTGAGTTTGAGAGTAAAGGCAAGGGAGATTTGCTGGCCATAGTTTGATTAAACGCAGTAGCTCGATCGTAACAGCGACAACTGCCTTTTGGTATAGATATAGAATTTCCGCCCGCATCCTAAGCTGCTGGCTGATAAATTGCTGGCGCGGGGGGAGATGCAGAATTTGCACTTGTTGCTGCTTCTTGATTACCTGTGGCATAAGTGCCTCCGGCATCGGGCTTCCGGCATAAGTGCCTTGCTTTTGCGAACCATTGCACAAATTAAAATAATATCTGTACATTGCCGACTAGCATCAAATCCCTGGCAGTGGTAAGAATTAAACCAAACGAAAGAATTAAGGATGCCATGTCACTTTCAACTGCACAACCCGCTCTCCTAGTCCTGGCTGACGGTACTGCTTACCGCGGCTGGTCGTTTGGCGCTGACGCCACCGTCGTTGGCGAGGTAGTATTTAATACGGGAATGACGGGCTACCAAGAAGTCTTGACTGATCCCAGCTATTGCGGCCAAATTGTAACTTTTACTTATCCAGAATTGGGCAATACCGGGGTAAATCTCGAAGACGAAGAATCCTCGCGCCCACAAATTCGAGGTGCGATCGCCCGGAACGTATGCAGCCGCCCCAGCAACTGGCGCTGCTCGCAATCTCTGCAAGACTACCTCAAACAGTACGATATTCCCGGAATTTACGGGATCGACACCCGCGCCCTCACTCGCAAAATTCGCACGGTGGGAGCGATCAACGGTGGCATTTCGACCTTGATTCTCGACCAGGCGGAACTTTTGGAGCAAGTGCAAGATGCCCCCAGCATGGACGGGCTGAATCTAGTCCAGGAAGTCACCACTCGCAAGGTTTACGAGTGGTCTGAAGCCACGGACTCGGTTTGGGAGTTCAGTCCTACAGTCAAACCTGCTAACGGCAAAATGTGGACGGTGGTAGCGCTAGACTTTGGGATCAAGCGCAACATCCTGCGCCGTCTGGCGAGTTACGGGTGTCGGGTCATCGTTGTCCCCGCTGACACGTCGCCGGAGGAAATCCTCAAATACAACCCGGACGGAATTTTTCTGTCCAACGGCCCTGGAGATCCGGCGGCGGTAACGGAAGGGATCGCGACTGCGAAAGCTTTGTTAAAGTCGGACAAACCCGTATTCGGCATCTGCATGGGACACCAAATTTTGGGACTTTCCTTGGGTGCAGAAACTTTTAAACTTAAGTTCGGTCATCGGGGATTGAATCATCCAGCGGGTTTAACTCAGCAAGTAGAAATTACTAGCCAAAATCATGGTTTTGCGATCGACCCCGATTCCCTAGCCCCCGAAGTAGAGATTACTCATCTCAATTTGAACGATCGCACCGTAGCCGGATTGAAGCACAAAACTCTGCCACTGTTCTCAGTGCAGTACCACCCAGAAGCCAGTCCGGGCCCGCACGACGCCGATTATTTATTCGATCGATTCGTGCAGTCAATGCGAGACAATCAGAAAGTAGCCAGCAGTAAGTAGTCCTTAGTCAGCAGTCATTAGTCAGTAGTCATCAGAAGCTGTTTGTGTCGATCGCTTCTGAGTAATGACTAATGACTAATGAGTAATAACTAAAAAACTGTAGACAAAAGACCAAAAAACTCCTATAATGAAGCCTCGACTTTAAGCCATATCTAGCTAGGAGGGTGTCATTCCTGAGTCATTGACCCTGACCGTTAGCCTCAGAGGCACTCGCGAAGTCAAGAATAACTATCAGTTATTTCGCTTGACGGGCCTGCTGGACGCTTTTTCTGAGGCCACTTTTCGGAAGGTAATAAGCAAATGTATTGACGAGGGCCCAAAACACGTAATTTTGGACTTGTCTCAGATAGACTTTGTGGATAGTTCAGGCTTGGGCGCACTTGTGCAACTTGTCAAAAAAGCCCAAACCTTGGAAGGGACATTGCAAATTGTCTCAAATCCCCGCGTAACTCAGACTGTTAAACTGGTTCGCTTAGAGAAATTTTTGTCTTTGCAGCCTTCGGTTGATGAGGCGGTAAAAAACGTCAAGGATGCTTGACGCCAAAGTGGATTAAATTAGCTATCCGGTTCTCAACGCTGGATAGCAAATTTTTATTTTTGTGCGGGTAAAAAAATACCGATTTTCCCAGAAGCTGCGACACGCGCCAGCCGCTATTTCCCCGATGCCTAGAGTTTCGGTGGAGGGGCAGTAAAATATGTGTGGCAAACACGCGGAAAAATGGTACAAAAATTAGAGCATCCCGATTTGGTAAAAAGCCTTTTTTAGGAGTGCGATCGTCGCGCCAAGCTTTGCCTATATATCTCGCTTCGTGCTCTGACAGCGAACACTCCTGTAAAAGCTATAATTGCGGAAGTGACGAAAGACCAAATAAGTAAGTGACTAGAAAAACCAAGCTGTGCGGAAGTTTTATTTAAAAAAGTATGTCGCCGATCGCAGATGACGGGCTCAAACTGAGTCTGACGGATATCAGTTTAAATCGAGTGCATCCTGCGAGGGCTACACCAGCAGAAATAGAAAGAATTTCGCCCGCAGCCTGGGCCTATTTGGGAGATGCAGTGTACGAACTCTACGTTCGGAGTTCGTACTTAATGCCACCCAAAAGATTGCAAGCTTATCACGAATTAGTGGTGGGGCAAGTACGAGCCGAAACTCAAGCGCGTCATTTGCGATCGCTCTCTCCTTACTTGAACAGTACAGAATTAGCAATTGTCAAGCGCGGCCGCAATGCTGCAGCGGGCCGTTCTAAACGAGCAGATCCAGAGATATACCAACAAGCCAGCAGCTTAGAAACCTTGGTCGGATATTTGTATCTCACCGATCCCGAAAGATTGACCGAACTTCTGGCACTTTTAGATATTGAGACTTAAAGGATTTAGCAGTTAAGAGTTGGGAATGGGGAGGGATTAATTAACCATCCTTGCACGGCTAACATAAAACCGCAAAAATCTCGATCGGAAAAACAGGATTTATCAGCTATTAACTAGCAATTTGAACACAGCAAAATCCTTGCTCCCTCGCTAGACTATCTAAAATCTCGAAGCCCAAAGATTGCTCCCTCAATCAAGAATCTCACATCTACAATCTACAATCGACTAGCCTTCAGCCAAAACCTTTTGACCACAAGAAACCAATGAGAAAATTTACCAAACCCAACTTTTCGCGATCGAATTCCGACAGCAAGCCATTCAAAAGCGAAGGCCGCCGTCAGGACTCACAACCATCCTCTCCCCGCTTTGAACGCAAGCCCCGTCCCGATACTCGCCCAGGAGACGCGCCTCAAAAGCGATCGACCTTCGCCCCACAATCGCGAGAAATGCCCGTGAGAGCAATTTTCAAACGGAGAGTCGATTCCGACAGCCAACCGGAAATTCGCAGAAATAATCATTTCAAAGACAGAGACAGCAGCCCGCAGGAATCCAGGGGCAATTATTACCAAGACAGAGACAGAGACAGCAGCCCCCAGCCAG
>NZ_JAUBOV010000035.1:0-67564 GCF_036700405.1 Microcoleus sp. T3_D1 | reverse complement strand
CCCGCAACAATTTCCGAGACAGAGACAGAGACAGAGACAGCAGCCCGCAGCCGGCCCGCAACAATTTCCGAGACAGAGACAGAGACAGAGACAGCAGCCCGCAGCCGGCCCGCAACAATTTCCGAGACAGAAACAGAGACAGCAGCCCGCAGGAATCCAGGGGCAATTATTACAAAGACAGAGACAAAGACAATAGCCCGCAGGAATTCCGGGGCAACCATTTCAGAGACAGAGACAAAGACAGAGACACTCGCCCTGTTGACACTGCCTCAAATACAGTCGTGCAACCAGACGCAGACACAGACGACATGATTTACGGCCGCCATGCGGTGCAAGCAGCTTTAGAAACAAACCAAGTCCTCAACCGGATCTGGGTTGTCCCCCACCTGCGCTACGATCCCCGCTTTCACAGCTTGCTAACCGAAGCCAAAGCCAACGGCAGCATCATTGACGAAGTTGACGATTTGCGCCTCGACTACATCACGCGCAAAGCAAACCACCAAGGCGTAGCAGCTCAAGTATCAGCCTACGAATACCTAGATTTGAGCGAACTGATCGCAAAGGCTAAGTCTGCTTGCGAAGATCCAGTAATTGTGGTAGCAGAAGGACTCAACGACCCGCACAATCTAGGGGCGATCATTCGCACCGCAGAAGCATTGGGCTCTCAGGGCATGGTGATTCCGCAGCGGCGGGCTGTTGGGATTACCTCGGCAGTGAGAAAAGTGGCAGCAGGGGCATTGGAAAGCCTGCCCGTGGCGAGGGTTGTCAATCTTAACCGGGCGCTGGAAGAACTCAAAGAGGCTGGATTCTGGATTTATGGCACTGCAGCAGGCGTCGGTCAATCTATAGAGACAGTTAAGTTCTCCGGGCCCACTGTTTTAGTGGTGGGTGGTGAAGCTGACGGTTTGAGCCTTTTGATACAGCGCGGATGTGACGGATTAGTTTCAATTCCTTTAAGGGGTAATACTCCTAGCCTTAATGTCTCGGTAGCAACGGGGATGGCTTTATACGAAATTTACCGTCAGCGCGGGCCCAAAAAGTTTCACGTACACGGATCGTAAAGGTGGTTGAAAAAAACAGCACAACAGAGTAGTTTATTGTGAATGCCGCGCAGAATGGAGCGGCACCACACCCGGAACAAGTAAGGATAGCCGATCGACTGTCGTTACTTGTTCAGACGAAAGTAGAAGGGGCCCGCCCCCTAGGTTCAAACAGGAATTCGACACCAATCTATTTAGATATATTTAAATAGGTTTGGATCGGTTCTTGGTAGCAGTCAGCCTCGTGTAAATAACAAAAGCCTAGGCGTGTTCGCAGCACCCTGAAAACACCGTCAAATACATTAGAAAAGCACATGAAAGAATTCTTGATTAGCTTGCTCAACTTTTTCGGATTGGCTTGGTGGGTTGAAGTTAAAACTTCAGCGCCGCGGTGCATTTACTATTTTGGCCCGTTCTTAACCCAGGGAGAGGCGGCAACTGCAAAAGCAGGATATGTAGAAGACATAGAAAATGAAGGGGCAGAAGGTGTTAGTGTTTCGATTCACCGCTGCAAACCAATTACTTTGACGGTTGCAGAAGATTTGGGAAAGCTTGGTGATGGAGGGCTGTGGCCGGTTTTGAGCGGTCAGTAGAAGCAGGGGAATTTTGAGTTTTGAGAGACCTACGCTTCCCTCGCAACGCTGTGCGGTTTTGAGTTGTGATTTATAACTTCAAAACTGTTGAGTGTTGGGTGATTAATTGCTTCTGACAAACGGGAGCATCTCAGTTTTGTAAAAAGCATTTTTTTTATTGTAGTGCGAGCGTCCCCGCTCGCGTATTGTACAATACGCGAGCGGGGACGCTCGCACTGTAAATGCAAAACTGAGATGCTCCCCTGACAAACTCCAAACTTAAGACTAGCAATTGCCAACTGCTTCGGGGTGACTCTCCATCCAACGATCGATGTCTGCGAGTACCCGATCGGGAATTTCCCAAGGGAACAAGTGGGCTGTATTGGGATAGCACTGCCACTGACAATCGTGGAGGTGGCGGGCGGTTTCTAAACTGGATGCTGAGGTGATGTGCCGATCGCCCTCTCCGGCCAACACCAAGCTGGGACAATGAATGTCGCCCAGGTGCAGCAGTCGATCGTATCCAGCCCTCAGAGCGGTATTTAACGCCTTGGTGGCCGTGTTGGAAGTCTTGAGGTAGGCGGGGGTACCTGCCTGTGCTAAGTAGCGGTAAGGGGTGGCTGTATGCTGCTGTATCAAGTAGCGAAAGAGCGATCGCCTCGCAAAAGTATCAATATTCCACTGCCAACCCGGTATCACCCAATTGATAATTCCCGCTAAACCGGTGTAAAGGTTATCTTGCCAAGAGATGGGAGGGTGACTTCCTCGCGGTTTTGCTGCGGATGCAAGTAAAATCAAACCGGTGACTCGCTGGGGATATTTCATGGCTAATTCCAGGGCTAAAATCCCTCCCAAAGACCATCCGATCACCAAACACCGATCGACTCCTAATCTGTCTAATAGTGCTTCTAAATCGACTAGGTGATCGGTCATTTCAAAGAAAGTTGAGGTGCGGCTGTTGCCGTATCCGCGCAAGTCTGGGGCGATCGTCTGGAAGCGTTTTGATAGGTGTTCTGTGAATACCGACATACAATCGCCGGAACCTGGATGGCCGTGCAAGCAAAGAATCGGAAACCCTTTGCCTTTGACGGAAACACTGAGTTGTTGATGCGGCATTTTTTAACTGTTTGGGCGGTGCGTTGTTCCCGCTATAAATTGTATATTCCAGCGGTTAAAAGCTGGGGTTTCTGACCATGTAATCGGCAATTTTAGAAATAGACTGGCGCATTTGTAGCTCGCCGCTGCGGCTGTCAATCACAGTAATCACATAGGCCTCGTCCTCAATGCTCATCGCTAAAGTTGTGCCGAGCACCTTGGAATTTTGGCCAGTTTTTTCGCCCAACCACTGAGCTTTAGTTCCTTTTAACGCGGCAAATCCCAGAGCATGATCGTACTGGCGGTTGAGAGTTTCTATTAACAGTTTAGCACCGGGTGTTTCGCCGTTGTAAATTTGCACCATCATTTCGGTGAGTTCGTTAGCAGTCAGGCGGTTGCGACCTGAACCGGGGTTGGAGGGCATAATTCTTTCCCCCATTAATTTGAAGTTGACGCGGGTGACTTCGTAGCCGCTATTATCTAAATATTGATTGATGTAATCCGAACCTAAATAATCGATTAGTTGATTGGTGGCGATATTGCTGCTGCGATAGATCATTTCTTCTAACAGTAGCTGTAGCGGGTAATTGCGATTGGACGTAATCTTTGCCGATGCGTCTTCGGTGAAATTACCGCGAGTGACTAATACTTCCTGGTTCAGACTAATTTTTTCTTTTTCGACTTTTTGCATCAGGGCGACAGCAATCGGCAATTTAATTAAGCTGGCTGGACTGACAGGAGGTACATCGCCCCGGAGGTGTACGCATTCTCTAGAAAGGTTGCAAATGCCGATCGAAGCTTGAGCCGACAAACCGCTTTCCCGCGCAAGCGCACCCAACAAATCAGATTTTGCTTGCTGCACTTGAAAGGTTGCTGCTGTTAAATTTTCCCGGTATTCTTGAGTTTTTGAGGCAGTGAGGGAAGCTAAAAATGAATTTTGAGGAACTTCCTGCAAGTTGTTGAGGGCTTGATGCCAGAAAAATTGAGTTTGCTGCGAAGATTCGATCGACTTATTTGGCTGCCCTTTAGTTTCTACGGCTCTGTTGGCTAAACGGACTGCTTGTTGTAAGTTGTCCTTAGCCCTCTGTTCTACTAATATTTGAGCTTCCACCGCTTGCAACTGCTGTAGCAGTTGTTCTTGAGGATTGGCGGTGAGGGGAACTAAGCGGGAGAGGAGGGTTGGTTCTGGGGAGGGAGAGGAGGGTTGTTCTAATTCGGCGATTAGCCCATCGCGAATTTTGTAGAGTTCGTCTAGGGAACGCGGGTTAGATGATTGAGAGAATGAACTTGCGATGGTTAACATCTGAACCAGTGCAATGCCGGCTACTACTGCCGCCATCTTGTTGGCGATCGACAAAAAACGCCTAATCTCTGGCATATTTAACATCCTCAACACAACCAAATTCTATATAAGCAGCTATTGTTACATCAGTCAAACGGTTTTAGATTGGAGATTGGAGATTTGGGATTTTAGCCGTAGCCGTAGGGTGCGTCGCTACCCTTAAATCCTCAAAAAAGAGCGACCATCTCATAGCGACGCACCTTTTATTTTAATGAACCCCGGCAACAACCCTCCGTTTCACTCCGCCCAACATTTTTGTGGTAGCAAGCTTGTTGATAAATGATAGAAGGTGCGTCGCCACAAAATAGTCGATTTAATTTAGGGATTTTTAATGGCGACACACCCTACGAATACTGCTATTGACTAATGACTGCTGACTAATGACTTCTGCCAAAATAAAGGGAGCGATCGCACGAAGGCAATCAACCCCCTCTAAATATTGGGAACTATCTACTTTCTGCGCCGCCGTCGCCAGTCAGCACCCAACCGCTTGAGGTAATCCCAGCCGCGTTGGGGCCAGACATGATCGCTACCAATCTTTTCGGCAATCCAGCGAGCGACTTTGGGGCCTGTCCAGTCTCCGCCGTCGGGGGCAGGGCCTAGCAGGGCTTGTCGCAGTTCTTCTTGCTGTTCAGGATTCAGCAAGGATTTTGCAGGAGGGGGCTGGCGGTCTCCGCTGCGATTTCTCACAGAGTTAGGCCCTTCTCGGTTGTAGCGCTGGACAATTTCTTTGGCGTAGTCGTAGTTGAGGCCTACGACTTGGGCTGCTTGTTTGATAGTCCAATTTCGGGACACTAACAGCAGCAAGTGCCAGCGGCGCGACTCTGTGGTGTTTTGTGCCTGCCGGTAGCGAATTTTGAGTTCCTCTGCCGTCAGGTGGGATTCTAAGTGAGCTTTAGGTGGCATTCCTCCAACGGGGCATCGGGAACTTCTTACCATATATCTTGGGTTTTGGGGATAATTCCGGATGAAATTATTTTCCTGGGGATCGTGGCGGCAAATAAGTAGCTTTTTTTACCCCAGAGGCACGCAGCTAGTCGCACTTGAGGAAGGACTGCTGTTTTTTTGCAGGTGCGGGCAACAGGAGACCTCGGTGTGGCGGTGAGCGTTCCGAGCTTTTTTGTGAACCCCAGATTTCTGACAGGCTTTTTGACCTCTGGCACAATGGGCGTGGATCGGAAAAGGTCGATCGCTATTTTCTTCGATCGCGCCACCGCCATTAATTCACTCGGCTGACTGATAACTTTCAGTCATTTTTGACTAAAAAACTGCTCTTCATAATCTGACCCTAATTATTAGGGGAGTGACCGCCCTAATCTAATATTTAATTGTCATCACTTTGTAGTTTTAGTTCATGTTATTCGGAATTTTCATGACGCGATCGATCTAGTCACAAATCAGCTTCAGATGCGAGCAATTATGCTTTAAAAATAAATTAAATATAACAAAGAGCGAAGTTTTTATATACCAATAATTTTCTTAATGTCTGAATTTTCCAGAAATAAAGCAGTCATAATAGGGTATTATTTTATTTGTTAGGGCATCTTTTTTACCATAAATTATGGGTTAGGTAGAAGAGAAGCTGGGTTCTAATATTTTAGAATTTAGATTACAGAATTGGGAATGACTGATTTCCTAATGATTGCGATCTTGCATAGACATTCTTGAAGACCGAACCTAATTATGTAGGGGTCGCATTGCACACCTTACCCCTTACTCATATAAATCTCGCGTCAAACCACTTTTTGCATCAGTCCTGATACAGTTGCATTCTTGGTTTGTTAAAAAATTAGGTAAAAAACTCGATCGCTATTTTGTGTCCGGTGGGATTTTGGGAATTTAATCTCTTGTATATAAAATGACCGATCGCCCGTTAGCGGAGCCCTCTTCGAGGCTCGAACTTTCGCCACAAAAATAGCCGACTTTGCCTTCGGGCTGTAAGCAGGTACAATTGCCAGCTATATTAACTGTATTGTCTCAAAGTAGAAATGATAAAGGTACGAGCATGGCATCCATCCGCGAGTTGCACCGACAACTGGTCAATAAAGAACGCTCTGCTGTGGAAATTACTCAAGAAGCATTAGACCGAATTACCCAGCTAGAGCCGAAGTTGAAAAGCTTTCTGTGCGTGACGGCAGACAGCGCATTGGCGCAGGCCCATAAAGTGGATGCCCAAATCGCAGCCGGAGAGCAAATTGGCCTGTTGGCCGGTATCCCGATCGCCGTTAAAGATAATATGTGCACCGAGGGCGTTCCCACAACCTGCGCCTCTCGGATTTTGGAGAATTTTGTGCCTCCCTACGATGCCACCGTCGTCTCGAAACTCCAAGCAGCCGGTGCGGTGATTGTGGGTAAGGCGAATATGGACGAGTTTGCAATGGGGAGCTCGACAGAAACTTCTGCTTATCAAGTTACCGCGAATCCTTGGGACTTGGAGCGCGTGCCCGGCGGGTCTTCTGGCGGTTCTGCCGCAGCGGTAGCCGCCGGAGAATGCGTCGTGAGTTTGGGTTCGGATACAGGGGGCTCAATCCGCCAACCTGCTGCTTTTTGCGGGTTGGTGGGGCTGAAACCGACTTATGGGTTGGTTTCTCGCTACGGTTTGGTGGCCTATGCTTCTTCTCTCGATCAAATTGGGCCCTTTGGCCGGACTGTTGAGGATTCGGCGATTTTGTTGGGGGCGATCGCCGGTTACGATCCGAAAGATTCCACGAGTCTTAATGTCCCAATTCCTGACTACGCTCAAGCTTTAAGACCCAGTTTGCGACCGAAGGGTCAGATTAGAATTGGTGTAATTAAAGAAACTTTTGGTGTAGGGCTGGACTCCGGGGTTAAAGACGCTGTTACTAAGGCGATCGAGCAATTTCAACAATTGGGCGCAGAAATTCAAGTCATTTCTTGTCCCCGGTTCCGCTACGGTTTGCCCACTTACTACATAATTGCTCCATCGGAAGCTTCGGCAAATTTGGCGCGATATGATGGAGTTAAGTACGGTTTCCGGTCTCCAGACTCCGATAATCTTTTGGATATGTATGCCAAAACCCGCTCTCAAGGGTTCGGTGCGGAAGTTAAACGCCGGATTGCGATCGGCACTTACGTATTGTCGGCTGGATATTACGATGCCTATTATCTAAAAGCTCAAAAAGTTCGGACTTTGATTAAAGAAGACTTTGAAAAAGCTTTTTCTCAAGTTGATGTTTTAGTCTGTCCCACTGCTCCTACTACCGCATTTAAGGCAGGCGAAAAATTCAATGACCCCCTGAGTATGTATTTGTCAGATTTGATGACTATTCCGGTGAATCTTGCTGGTTTGCCAGCTTTGAGTTTGCCCTGCGGATTTGATGATAAAGGACTGCCCGTGGGTATACAACTGATTGGTAATGTTTTGCAAGAATCTCGGCTGTTTCAGGTGGCTCACGCTTACGAACAGTCTACGAATTGGCACTTACACCACCCCGAATTGCATTAATTTTTGAAAATCGGCGGAATACGGTGGCGGAAGTTAGTAATCGATCTTGGCTAATTGTCTGAATTAATCATTTGCCATTAGCTGTTGAGCGATCTCTAATTTCCCGCGTGCTCTATCTATGAACAATTTGCTAGTATTCCTTTTGTCTAAGTCGCTAATAGCTTTTGGGATAGTTTTGGCCGTTGCTTATTCTGCTGCTTGTGTATTCCTCTTTGTAGCGCAAGGTAAGTTTATCTTTTTTCCCGCGCGCGCGATCGAAACTACGCCAGATGATTTTCAGTTGAAATATCAAGATGTTTGGTTGCCAATTTCAACTAAAACAGGCGCGGTGGAAAGCGTGCACGGGTGGTGGATTCCTGCATCGGAAAATCCCCCCAGCCCCCCCGAAGCTAGGGGTGGAGCAAGAAAGGGGGAGGCTGTTCCCTCTGTTAACACCGGAGACTCGGATACCCCCCCCAGCCCCCCCTTGCCAAGGGGGGGAGCTAGAGGAGTCGGAACGTCCCCGCAAAGTGAGAGACCGGCAGTCGCTCCGGTTCCCCCCCTTAACAAGGGGGGGTTAGGGGCAGGGCTGTTTGATTCTCACCAAAAACGAGGTTTTTGTAGGGGTAGTGCCCCCGTGCCTACCCCCGCCACCAACCATCGAATGGGGGTTTCTGGCAAAAAGGGCCGGCACGGGGGCACCGCCCCTACCAAGAATGAAACCGCCCTGGGGTTAGGGAAGGTAGTTTTGTATCTACACGGCAATGGTTCAAATGTGGGAGCAAATGTCGAACACGCTTATCGATTTCATCGGTTAGGTTTGTCGGTATTTGTGATCGATTATCGTGGTTATGGCAAAAGCCAGGGCGATTTTCCGAGTGAATCTCAGGTTTATGAGGATGCTCAGCTTGCTTGGGATTATTTGGTGAAACAGCGGGGGATTAACCCGAATCAAATTTATCTCTACGGTCATTCTTTGGGAGGGGCGATCGCGATCGATCTAGCCGTGCGTCACCCGGAGGCGGCAGGGGTAATTGTAGAAGGCTCTTTTACTTCGACGCGGGCGATGGTGAATTTCCAAAAAGGGCTGTTTTGGATGTTTCCGATCGATGTTTTGCTGACACAGCGGTTTGATTCTCTTTCAAAAGTCGATCGCCTGCAAATGCCTGTGCTCTTTATTCACGGGACTGCTGACAATGTAGTTCCAGTGGAAATGACCAAAAAACTGTTTGATGCAGCACCTCAGCCCAAACAGTTGTACATAGTTCCTGATGGAGGTCACAATAATGTGGCACAGATCGGGGGCGCAGAATATCTGCAAATACTGAGCCAATTTTTAGGTTCTTCAAAGTAGATAAAAGCTATTGGCGGTAACAGGTTAAGTTTGATATCTGTACCGCCTGCTCGCACTTCAAACAGTAGATATCTAAAGCGGAGCAGTTATCCCGATGATACCGCTTAGTATAACCTTAATACATTCAGCCACCAGTCATTTAAGGCATAGCAATAATTGCAGTAATTGTTCGTGCTTATAGCTTGTTCTTTCTTAACTTCGCAGCCGCGCCGAGATATTTTTCGATCCGGCATCCGGGCGCCGCAGAGATTGGCATCTGTAAGATTAGTTTTGTTCAATCTCGCATCCCTCAAGTCGGCATTTCTCAGGTCTGCACCGCTGAGATTTGCACCGCTTAAATCGGCTTCTTGGAGGTCGGCACTCCTGAGATTTGCACCGCTTAAATCGGCATTTCTCAGGTCGGTTCTACTTAGTTTAGCTGCGCTCAAATTACTGCATTTTAAGTTAGCCAACTGGAGGGATGCGTCTCGCAGAAAACTCTCGCTGAGGTTGGCATTTTCTAAGTTGGCTCCCCTGATGTCGGCCCTGCTCATGTCGGCTTTGCTGAGGTCGGCGTCAGCCAAAAAGGCGTTTCTCATGTTGGCGTTGTTTAAATTAGCTTCCATTAAGTCAGCCGCAGTCAAGTCGGCATCAACTAAGTCGGCCCTGTTGAGAGTGGCGCGGCTCAAGGAAGCGCCAAACAAATCTGCACGGCTCAAAGAAGCGCCAAATAAGTCGCATCCGGGACATCCTCTGGTTTCTAGCAGCCGCTTGACTAGAGACAGATTTTGAGCTTGTAAGGGAAGTGCGGCGCAAAATGGGAGTAGCATTATCGCTGCAGTCAGAATTTTCAGTTGGATTTTGGTCATAGTCTGGGTAAGTCCTGTAACTGCCTTTCATCACCGATTTGTCTGCTGGACTTACGTGCGGGGGCCAAAAAGCCGGTTTCCTCGTTAATTCCTCGCTGTCAAACCCAATATTCTTAGCAGAAACTGGGTTGTTTGCGTAAGTCCTACTCTAGTGGATGGACGCGACTCGACGGTGTAAGGTTCGTAGGCGTAAGCCGGGGCGTAGCCATCGCCCTCACCGATATTACTTACGCCTTGGGGATGAAACCCCGCACATCAAGGCTCCCCTGCAGCGAGCGGCGAACGGCCGGAGGCGCTAAATGCCAGGGATTCTGAAGCTGGCGACGGCTGCGGCAAGTGACCGACTCCGACAACGGATAAGTATTTGTAATGGATGCAGTTGGATTTTGCTGCCGAGGGCGATCGTTCTCCGTACAGGCGATCGGTAAATAAGCCAATTGGCTTAGACTCTTAAGACATATTGCTGATGCGCTGCCTTCTCTAAAAAAGATAGCATTTTTGTGTGATCCCCGAAATAACACCGAGCAAGCCAGTATAAAAAAAATACCAAATGTCTCGGCGGGTGGGAAAATTGGGTACAGCTAATACTTTCAGACGAGGAAAATAGATGTCGAACAGCATAGATCAACTTGCAGAAGGTGGCAGGGGGATCAAACTCATGTGGCAGATTGCAGACGAGCTCAGTTACACCCGGACTCTCGACAATCGAAATTGTTTCTGGCTGAGCAAAAGTTACGAAGTAGAAGGTCGCAATCAATCGCAAAATATAAAAAATGCTAGCGTTTTAGATGGGTTAATGAATTTATTAAACACCTGGGATTGGCAGACTGAAACAGAGCAGGAAGAAGAGCTGCATGAAACTTGTGTTCAACATATTAGCCTGCAAGTCAACACAGATGTGAATGCTTTAACTCAAGTTTTGTTGTGGTTTGAGCATGTTGAAAGATTTATCGATTCCTCATGAGGTTTGGGGGAATCTTCAGTTAGCTTTGGCTGAAGGTTTCAGTAATGCAGTTCGCCACGCTCACAAAAAGTTGCCAGTAGAAACTCCTGTTCAACTGGAAATTATGGTGTTTAACGGACGGTTGGAACTCAAAGTTTGGGATTGCGGCCCGTGTTTTGATTTTGATGCTAAGCTCAACGAAATTATGGAAGCCGATAGAAATAACGGCTTGGATTTAGAGGTTTTGAACGATGCTTGCTTGATGCCTAGCAGACAAAAAACTTTGGAACCGTCTCTCTTTCTAATTGCTGGGTAGCTTTGGCGTGATGGACAATTAACACACTGGCCCGGTAAAAAATGTGTTAGGCTAAAAACGGTGTTAGGGGAAAAGTTACGGGTTTTGTCTCCGCGTGGGTGAGGGGTTTGGAATACTGCCCACCTGCTGCGGCTTGGGTTAAGAGCTATGGTATTGGGTGACTCTATAGCAGTTCGATAGAAACGGGTGCATCTGTCTAATTAAATATTAAAAACTAAACCTTAAAAGTTAAAAATTATTCACACTAATTTTTGAGCTTTTAATTTATCATAGTATCTGGTCGCTCACCAATTACTAATGATTTCCAAAGAAACTTTATTTGTTCTGTCTCTATTTCCCTACTTGGGATTTCTCTGGTTTTTGACTAAATCGGGAAAAACACCCCGTTTAGCTCTGATGGGATTTTACGGCACTCTCGTTTTTGTAGCAGTGACGATTCCCGCGGCAATTTACGCAAAAGTTGCCTACAATGAGTCACTAGCAAATGTCGATTGGCTGCACGGTTCTGCGGAACTATTCTTAACACTTGCCAATATTTTATTAGTTTTAGGCTTTAGAGAAGCGGTGATTAAAGCCAAAGCATCCTCACAGAAGGGCGACGAGGAGCAAGAGTGTCTTTTAGATGGGGGAGAATAGCCGAGCTCATCTCAGTTTGGTATTTACTCTCTGCAGAAATGCTCCAGAATAGCCGTAGTTAACAGTTAATACCAATTTAATGTGAAGTTGCATATATCTCGATCCCCCTAAATCCCCCTGATTGTTGGGGAGTAGGGGTTGACTTTGAGAAGAATCTTGTCCCCCCTTTATTCAGGGGAGCTTAAACTACAATATAAATTCAAACAATCGCATACTCTGAGAAGAATCTTGTCCCCCCCTTAAGAAGGGGGGTTAGGGGGGATCAGATTCTACGGGGCCTCATAAAAAATTGGTATAACTGTTGACATATCAGTTTGTGAACCGCCAACCTGCAAAATTTTAGGAAAGCATTACAATATATGGAAACTCACATCAAGCAATTTTAGTGTCCTCACCTTGGTTTCTTGCCACGGGCTCAACCTGAGAGCCGAGATTTTGGGTTAAGAAAGCGAGTTTCTCAGGTATTATCGAGAATGGTGCTCTGGGCGTGAGTGGAAACAGACTACCATGTTGCTAAGTTTAGCTGTGGTGGGAATCTCCAGGCCGGAAAAAAGATGAGCTATTGCCTCAATCCCCATTGCCAAAAGCCGCAGAATGCTGACTCAACCAATTTTTGTCTGGCCTGCGGCTCTAAATTGCTACTGAAAGAGCGTTACCGCGCCCTTCAACCTATCGGTGAAGGAACATTTGGCCGAACTTTTTTAGCTGTCGATGAAGATAGGTTGAAAACTCCCTGCGCCATCAAACAATTTTTCCCCCAAGTACAAGAAAAAGCTGAATTAGAAAAGGCAACTGCACTGTTCAAACAAGAAGCTCACCGACTACACGAACTCGGAGAACACCCGCAGATTCCAAGTTTGCTGGCTTCTTTTGAACAAGCCAAACGTCTGTATCTTGTGGAAGAGTTAATCGATGGAAATAATTTGTTTCAGGAGTTGCAGCAGCGGGGAGCTTTTAGCGAGGAACAGATTTGGGAATTGTTGATCAATTTGTTGCCTGTTTTGCAATTTGTTCACGAGCAGCAGGTGATTCATCGGGATATTAAGCCGGAAAATATTCTGCGGAGAACTCCCCAAAGCTTGTGGGCTGCGGCGGGATATGGCAACTCGACTCCTGGTAAAGGAAAAGGAGGGGCCTCTTTACCTCAATCTTCTGGTGGTATACAAGGGATAATTGTGCCTGAATCTCCTGCTGTACAGGGGAAGGCCAGGGGGGGTCAGTTTGTGCTAGTAGATTTTGGAGTTGCTAAGCACATTACCGGCCTTTCTGAGGCGCAAACTGGGACGATAACTGGAACTGCTGGCTATGCGCCGATCGAACAAATCCGCAGCGGCAAGGCGTATCCGGCGAGCGACCTTTACAGTTTGGGCGTTACCTGCATTCACCTGCTAACTGGGGCGGTATTGAAGGATTTGTTCGATGCTTTGGAATGCAAATGGATTTGGCGATCGCACTTGGCGCAAAAAGGCATAAAAGTCAGCCAAAAATTAGCAACTATTTTGAATAAATTGCTCAAAGATTCGGTAAGAGAGCGATATCAATCCGCTGCTGAAGTGTTGCAAGACTTGGTAAATGTTGGCCAATATCCCCGCTCTCAAATCAGTTATAATTCCCCAACAAAAATAGCTATTAATTCGCCAGTAACTAACTCGCAGCCCAATAAAGCAACCGCCGTATCGGCCGCGCCGCCCCACAAGATTCATGTTGCGCCATCCGCTAACAATCCGACATTTTTGTCGTCTAATAACTGGCGGTGCGATCGCATTCTCCACGGTCATTCAGCCCCGGTTAATGCTGTTGTTATTAATCCTCAAGGCAATATTCTCGCTAGCGCCAGCGACGATAAAACAATTAAGCTGTGGAACCTGCAAACAGGTGAATTCATCCATACTTTTTTCGGCCATTCCGCAACGGTTGATGCTGTGGCAATCAGCCCAGACGGGAGAATGATGGTTAGCGGCAGTTTTGACAGAAAAGTCATTGAGTGGAAGCTGGATAAAAAGGCGATGATTCGCGAATTTTACAGCGATTTTGGTTCGCCGTACAGTCACCGGTACGGCCCCGTGTACTCGGTGGCTTTTAGTTGCGACTCTGGAGCGATCGCGAGTGCCAGCGGCGACAAGAGTATTAAATTGTGGAACCAGCGCAACGGAGAATTGGTTCAAAAACTTTCGGGACATTCTGACAAGGTTTTATCTGTGAGTTTTCGCCCTCAAAGTATGATGCTTGCCAGTGGTAGTGCTGACGCAACTATCAAGATGTGGCTGGTAGGTATTGGGGAGAGTGTACGGACTTTTGTCGGTCATTCAGATTGGGTTTATGCGATCGCATTTAGTCAAGATGGAAAGATGATTGTCAGTGGAAGTGCAGACGCTACTGTTAAATTGTGGAATGCCGATACAGGGGAATTGATTAATACTTTGAGTGGGCATTCTGATGCGGTGATTTCGGTGGCGATGAGTCCAGATCGCGAAATTATGGCTAGTGGCAGTCGAGATGGTACGGTTAAACTCTGGAACCTGGAAACAGGAGAATGTTTGTGCTCTCTTGCTGGGTGCAATCCGGTGGCTTTTAGTCCTGACGGTCAAACTTTAGTCACCGGTGGGGATGGTGGCAAAGTGTTAGTTTGGCGGCCGTCTGTTTAGTTGGGCGAGATATGTGACATACTTGTGAAGGCGATCGGTGTCAGTGTCAAGTAAACGACTGGCCCAAGAATGTACATTAAGTTGCGATCGCATTTCTCGAAATACCGCAGCATCCCCGCGATTGTCTAGAGGAAAAACCCAAGCATCAAATCCAGCCGACTTGAGACGGCTAACAGTTCCCTCGCCATCTTGCACCCACAATTGAGGGTTAATGCGAAGGGGTTGACAGGAATATTCACCGACAACAATTCCCCCCACAGAAACGTTAGCACCTTCTCCACGATTGGAAAGTTCTTGCAAAATAGCTTTGAGGGAATTGAGTTTTTTCCCGTCTTGTACTTGCTGCGGTGTCAGCTTGACAATGACCATTTCTAAAACTTCCACAGGTTTTGTCGATCGTACAACGTTGACTGGTTCCGCCGGCCAATGGTTATTTACTTCCGGTTGGGCATTCTCGATTTCCTCTTCAACCTGTACTGTTTCCACCGGCTTTGCAGTGTCTACAATTATCTGAATTTCCTCGCCATCTTTCTCAATTTTTCCACTAATCAGTAAGATAGCATTCTCTACCATGTAAGGTTTCACTTGTTCGTAAGCCTTGGGGAACACCACAGCTTTTATTTGAGCGGTCAAATCTTCTAATTGCAAAATTGCCATCGCATCGCCTTTTTTAGTCACTACCATTTTAATAGCGCTGAGCATGACAATAACTGATACTTTCCCCTTTTTATCTGCTAACTGTTCGAGAGTCACCACATCGGGGTCTTCGTTTACTTGCATGAGAAACTTTAGGGGATGTTCTGACACATAAAAGCCAAGCAGTTCTTTTTCTAAACGCAATTTCTCCTGTTTTTCAAAATCTGGTACCACTTTAGATTTGGGCGCGGACTCATAGGTATTGACTGACTTCCCGAAGCTATTCGCACCTAACAAGTCAAAAAGATTGCCTTGGCCGCTTTCTCGGTCTCTTTTGCGCTCTTGCGCCCATTTTATCACTCCTTCGAGGTCGTGTACTAATTGATTGCGATTGTTTTCAATTTTATCAAAAGCACCGCATTGAATTAAAGCTTCTAGAGCCCGGCGGTTGACCGAATGGAGATTTACGCGATCGCACAAATCAGCCAGCGATTTAAACTTACCCCCTTCCTGCCTCGCCGCCAAAATATTTTCAATTGCCGATTCTCCCACATTTTTAACAGCCGAAATTCCAAACAAAATTTTATCTTTTGCAGAGCCAGTCATCTGTTTGGGCAGCGGTGTAAAAGTAAGTTCCGAGCTATTAACATCGGGCGGATCAACCTCAATACCCAGCTTGAGACAATTGGCAATATATTTCTGTACTTTCTCCTGATCGCCCCTGTTAGCAGTCAGCAGTGCAGCCATATATTCTAGAGGATAATTCGCCTTTAAATAGGCAGTTTGATACGTGATATACGCATAGGCCATTGAATGGGATTTATTAAAACAGTTAGATGCCACCAAACTATTTTCTAGGATAAAGTTATGTTCTCGTTCAACGCCTATGTCATAGACTTCTTGAGTTCCTAGTGATTTTCGACTAATAATTTTTACCATGTTTGTAACTCCTGAGAATAGCCTCTATTTTAGTTTTCTTTCGTTGCAATCCCAAGCGGGGATATTGATACACAAAATCATAGAATGCTTGTATATTGTTTCGACTAAAGATTCTCCAATAATAAACTTTTTTTAATTGATGCTCTTGTACAGAACCCATCCCTAGGTGCATGGCTAGTTCGCGGGCAAATTCAAAGGAACCGACGATGCACACTAAACCGCCACTTCTACCTTTGTTTGCATAAGCACAACCGTCACCGTCAAAATAGCCTAACACATAAGACCCTAAATATTTTAAGTTAGGGAAATAGGTAACTTCCGAAAAAGTTCTTCCTGTTATGATGCCGTAGCCCTGTAAAGAGCTTGCCAGTTGTTCAGAAGAAAAATTTATTCGGTAGTGAGGAGCATAATTTTGAGGCTGAATAACTCTAATTTCACCAGAGTATTGTAGCTCTATGCTGAGCATTTCTGTAAGTTCTTTGTCAATAGATTCAAAAGCTACATAATTAGTTTGAGTAACGCAGCCATCAGCAGCTATCAATCCTAATAAATAAGCTTTAGCTTGAGAGTCAATTACATCAAAATAGCTCTCATTTAAAGTATAGCGGTTTCGCCGCTTAGTATTAATGTCGGCTTCTTTTAAAACCCTTGAAACTGCTCTTTCACTCACACCAAGGTAGTTAGGAATGTCTCGACACTCCATGCCCTGATTAAAAGCAGAAATGATTTGTTCCTTGTGTTCCGATTTTAGCTGCCTATAGTCGAGATACATTTTATATATCTGAGCTAGAGTTGATTTGTTTTAAGTCTAATCCTTTTTCAAAGATTTCGTCAATGGGCAGCATTTGACCGCCAACAGTCATAAACTTGTGATCTTTTGTGGCGCGAATTATCGAGCCATCTTCCAGGCAATACTCAAAGACCTCCTGCTGCCCCCGGCGATGCCACTGTGCAATTGACTGTGTATAAATATAACCGTTGCTATCAACACTATAAACAGTACATTCAATTTTTTCCTCAACAATTTTGCCAATAGCCATCGGCCCATATTCCACTGTCAATATCTTCGTGTCATAGCTCAAGCAATATTCCGCGAATTGTAGCATCTGCGCGAACAGTTTATCAGCTATTCTTTGACTGACTCCATTCTTAGTTGCCCCATCGATAAACGTTTCTTTTTGCTTCTGCATTTCATCAGCTTTCTTCTTGCCCATTGCGCGCCGCAGCAAGTCAGCTTGACCCAAAGAATATCCCGCCAAATCTTGAGCCATCCGCATAATTTGCTCTTGAAAGCAAAGCGTTCCGTAAGTCTCTTTTAAAATCGGTTCTAATAGCGGATGATCGTACTCAACGGTTTTACCGTGCTTGCAGTCAATAAACTGAGGAATCAAACCTGCATCCAGCGGCCCGGGTCGGTAAAGTGCCAAAATAGAAGAAATATCATCCAGACAGGAAGGTTTGAGTTTTTTCACTACATCCAGCATTCCAGAGGATTCTAACTGAAAAATACCTTCTAAATCTCCTCTTTCTAAAAGTCTATAAGTTTTATCTACATCATCCGGTAACTTTTTGATTCTGCCAAAAGTCTCTTGAGCTCTGCGCTCAATATCAGAAGGTAGCATTTCTGGATCGACAATTAGATTTTGGGTTTGCTTAATATAATCAACAGTTTTCTGGAGCGTTGTTAAATTTTTCAATCCCAAAAAGTCCATTTTCAGCAGCCCCAAAAATTCCAAATCTTCCATGAAATATTGGGTAATCACAGCACCCTCATTATTCTTTTGCAGCGGTACAAGTTCATCCAACGGCTCGGAAGAAATTACCACACCGGCCGCGTGAACACCATAGGTTTTGTTGGTTCCTTCAATGCGAATTGCCATGTCAATCCACTGACGAACTGGGACTTCTGTACCAGTTTCGGCATTTATGCAAATTGTATTTTCATAGTTGTCTTTAAATTCCTGTGCAGGTGTTTCATTGGAAATCATCACTTTAAGTTTTTCCGGTTTTCCCCTGGACACGGGAATTAATTTAGCCATTTCGTCGGCTTTTTTGTAGGGAATACCTAACACCCTGGCCACATCTTTCAAGACAGCTTTTGATGTCATTCTGTTGAAAGTAATAATTTGCGCTACGCGCTCGCTACCATATTTTTCCGTAACGTATTTAATCATGTCGTCCCGCCTTTCTATGCAGAAATCGCTATCAATATCTGGCATAGATTTCCGTTCGGGATTGAGAAATCGCTCGAATAGTAGTCCGTGGTGTACGGGGTCTATATTGGTGATTTTGAGGACGTAGGCAACTAGAGAACCTGCGGCAGAACCGCGTCCTGGCCCTACTGGAATATCGTTGTCTCTAGCATATTTTATGTAGTCCCAAACTACTAAAAAGTATTCCGAAAATCCCATCTGCTGAAGCATTTTCAGTTCGTATTCTAGTCTTTGTTTGTAGACTGGGGGGATTTCATTTCTGGTGCGGGCTTTGAGGCGTTCTAACAGTCCCAGCCAGGATATTTCTTCTACATAAGTATCGGCTGTATGTTCTGGGGGAATTGGAATGGTGGGAATCCGAGCTTCTCCTGTGAGCTCGTATCTCGATACTTTATTTGCGACTTCTAGGGTATTTGCGATCGCCTCTTTGATTGTTTCATCATCCAAATGGTCTCGAAACAGTTGCGCCATCTCCTCTGCGGACTTCAAATACTCTGTGCCGCTGTAGCGCATCCGCTTGTCTTCTTCAATCAGTTTGTTGGTGTTAATGCACAGCAAAGCATCGTGTGCTTCTACGTCGTTGCAGGAAATATAGTGAGAATCATTGGTGGCAATTATTTTAATCTTGAGTTCGCGGGCAATTTTGACGATTTCAACATTAACAATCCGGTCTTCCGGGGAACCGTGGTCTTGAATTTCTATATAGTAATCTTCCCCAAATACTTCTTTATACCATGTGGCTACTTCACGGGCAGTATCTAGCTTGTTTTGGAGAATCATTTGGGGAACTTCGCCGCCCAAACAAGCACTGGTGACAATTAAACCTTCGGAGTATTGTTTTAGCAGTTCCTTGTTGATGCAAGGTCGGGCAAAAATACCTCTTTCTGGCATTCCCTTTAAGTGGGAAATTGTGGTTAGTTTGACGAGGTTTTTATAACCTTGGGTATTTTTAGCTAAAACAACTTGATGGTATTTTCTTCTACCTCGAACTTTTACTTCAATGTCGCCGTTGACGACATACATTTCATTGCCAATAATCGGCTTGATATTTTTATTTCGGCAAACTTTGATTAGCTCGATCGCCCCGTACATCACCCCGTGGTCTGTAAGGGCGATCGCGGGCATCCCCAATTCGACCGCCCGTTCTGCGAGCTGTTGTAGCTGAGAAGCCCCATCTAGTAAGCTATAATCGCTGTGAATGTGCAAACCAACGAAGGACATAGGGATTTAAAATATAAGATTTGAGAATTTAGATTTTACACCATCGGCGTGTCAAAGCGTAAAATAAAAAACAAAGCTTTATATCACTCTTGAGCTGGTTTGTGCTGGGGCTTCTAGAAGTGCAAAAGATGAGCTTGTCGCGGAATTGATGATTGAAGGGGTAAATTATTCTCGCTGGCGATCGAACTTTTACAAATTTGCTTGTTTCAAATAACCTTCCAAATCTTTAATCCGTTCTTGCGTCACTCTGGCCCTGCAATAACCGTAGGTAGAAGCAGCCAAACTACCGCCTTCAAACTGCCCTTTTGCATAATCACAATTTTCATCTCGAAATTTAATCCAAGTACGCTGTGCTGCAGTCAATCTCTGCTTTTGTCTACTGCTGATTTTTGCTTGCAGTTGCTGATAGACTTGATTGAGCTTTCTGTCGGCCGCCTCAAACTCTTGACTAGAACACATATTCATGTCTAGCGTGGTTTGAGGACTTTTGCAGTTAGGCTGTTGGGCGACTTGTAGGGGAATGTTGCTGGCTTTGCTGGGAAGCAAAAATCCGGCTGTCAACAAAAGCAAACTTGCCGCAAATTTTACGCAAATAGTGCTATTTTTCACTTAGTTTCTCCTTTTTTTAATCTTTAATTTTCTCTGCTGGCTGAGCCGATCGCCAAATCCACCAAGCAGCAGCCCACAAAGTAAAATTGCCGAATAGAGTCATCGCCGCTTGCAGGGTAACGATCCATTCTAGGGCTGGGGAGTTGTCAAAATAGTGCCATGTACAGGCACACATAGCGCTGACGAGAGCGGGCAGCATTGCGGCGGAAAGGGCCCACCAAGCTCGGTTTTGAGTGACTTCGCCGTAAGTCCAAATTAACCAGATGGCGGCAATCCACTCGACGACGCTAGAGACGTGAATAATCCAGGTGGGAATTGACAAAGCGTGCATTTTTTGTATTGTGAACGAAGATGAAAGATTTATCGATCGGGACTTACGCAACTGTCATATAAAGTATGATGAGTCAGTCGATTTTAGATTTTAGATTTTAGATTTTAGATTGACTCCACAGATGAATCTTGGAGCTTGAGCTTTGGTCTAAAATTTTAGGAGCATCCACGACTTAAGTCGGGGCTTGTACCTGTTTTTGGGCTGGTCATACAATTTTAGATTAGCGATTCGAGATTTTATTAGATTTGCGATTTGAGCTGACTGATGACGTAAAGCCTTGAAGCTTGCTGACAGTAGCATTTTTTTGGGTAGTAGTATTATCTCATTTCAAATCTCAAAAAAATCTAAAATCCAAAATCTAAAATCTAAAATAGTTACATTCCCCATCACAAACAAAGAAAAGAGTAGAAATGCGAGCAATTTTGTGCGGCTATTACGGTAAAGGCAACGGCGGCGACGAGGCGCTGTTGGCATCGCTACTGCAAATGTTACCAGATGGCGTAACGCCGATCGTCCTGTCTGGCAATCCTGTCGAGACAAATCAGCGGTACGGGGTAGCTGCGCGCGATCGCATGAATGCCTTTCAAGTTATCGAAGCACTCCGCACCTCCGACGCGCTAATCTGGGGCGGCGGCAGTTTAATCCAAGACACTACTAGCATTGCGAGCCCTTTCTATTATGGGGGTTTGATGGGATTAGCGCAGCGGATGGGCTTAAAAACTGTTGCCTGGGCCCAGGGAATTGGGCCTTTGAAGCGCGAAATCACTCGCAAGTTATCTCAGCGCTGTTTTGCTGGATGCACCGCCGTCAGCGTGCGGGATAAAGGTTCAGCTACTTTACTTGCAGATTGGAAAATTCCCTTTACTTTAGCGCCCGATCCCGTGTGGGCTTTGGAGAATTCTCCCGTGTCGGGTTTGTGGGATTTACCTGCGCCCAGAGTGGCTGTTTGTTTGCGTTCTCACTCTACACTAACTCCCGCCCGTTTGTCAATCTTAACTCAAGCTTTAGTTGACTTTCAAAAAGCAACTCGCACCTTAATTTTGCTGCTGCCTTTTCAAGCGTCTCACGACTTAGAAATAGCCAAACATTTGCACGAAGCCCTGCCCAAAACGAGCCGCATCCTCAGTTTAGACGATCCGAGAAAATTGAAAGGAGTGTTCCGGGGAGTCGAAATGGCGATCGGGATGCGCTACCACAGTTTAATTATGGCAGCATCCGAAGAATGCCGCTGTTTTGCCCTCAGCTACGATCCGAAAGTCAGCCAGTTAATGGAAGAGCTAGAAATGCCGGGATATTTATTATCAGAATTGCCAGACGATCCTTATTTAATCAGCAAAACCTGGATGGAACACTATGCTAACGGCCACGCCTTATCGCCAGACAGGATAAAATTTATAGTAGAGCGATCGCTCTTTCATCGCGAAGTATTGCGAGCCGCGCTCCAGTAATCTCATTCAGAGGTGAAATACAATGACAGTCAGTACAGCGAACTTAAAAATTACCTGGGAAAAATTGCCAGACGACTTCATTTTAGACGAGGAACCTGTGGAAAACATCGACCAACCCTTGCTAGCCGCCGCCTTGCGAGAAATCTTAGAAATCGCGGGGCTAATAGTAGCAGGAATATTAGTTGCCCCAAATATGGGCATTTGTGCAACAGTAGACAGCAAGCTAGTTATTAAATCTCCAGATTGGTTTTATGCCCGCAACGTACAGCCGCTGGAAAATCAAGAAATCCGCCGCAGTTATACTCCCAACTTAGAAGGGGAAATTCCGGCGATCGTGATGGAATTTTTGTCAGCTAGTTCCAACGATGAATATTCTCGCAAAAAAACTTATCCCCCCGGCAAATGGTTTTTTTACGAGCAAATATTGCGAGTGCCAAATTATGCAATATTTCAACCTGCCACAGGAATGCTAGAAATTAACCTGTTGAATTCATCAGGAAAGTACCAATCACAGCAGCCCGATCCAAACGGCCGTTATTGGATTCCTGGAGTTGGATTATTTCTAGGTGTTTGGTATGGCACAAAAGCCGAAAGAACCGGATATTGGTTGCGGTGGTGGGATGAAAGCGGCCAGATGTTATTGTGGGGTGCAGAAATGGTAGAAAGAGAAAGGCAAGAAAGAGTAATCGCTCAACAGCAAGCCCAACAAGAACGGCAGCAAAAGACGATCGCTCAACAGCAAGCCGAACAAGAACGAGAACGATCGTCCATATTGGCCGCACAATTAAGAGCATTAGGCATTGAACCCGAAGCTTAAAAAATAGGCGATGCTATTCGATCGGAAATTATTGCCAGCAGTTCCACCGCATTCTTACTAAGAGGTAAAATACCATGACATTCAATCCAATTCAATTCAAAATATCCTGGGAAAAATTGCCCAAAAATTTCATTTTAGACGAGCACCCCCTGCAAGATATCGACCAGCCTTTGCTCGCCGCCGCCTTACGGGAAAGCTTAGAAATTGCGGGGCTAATTTTGGAGGGAACATTAGTTGCGTCTCATCTGGCGATTTGTGTAAATTTCAACGATAAGCTAGTTATAAAAACTCCCGATCTGTTTTATGCCACCAACGTACAGCCCCTTCCCGATCGAGAAATTCGTCGCAGTTATACCCCCAACCTAGAAGGAGACATTCCGGCAATTGTCATGGAGTTTTTGCCAGATAATCCTCCTAGTTATCAGGATGAATATTCTGCAAAACAAACTTATATTCCCGGAAAATGGCATTTTTACGAACAAATATTACAAGCCCCAATCTATGTAATTTTTGAACCTGCGAGCGGAGCTTTAATAGTATATCATTTGACTTCACCAGCAGACTATAAAAAACAGCAACCCGATGCAAACAATCGTTATTGGATTGCCGGAGTCGGGTTATTTCTGGGTGTTTGGCAGGGAACAAAAGCCGAAAGAACGGGATATTGGTTGCGGTGGTGGGATGAGAGCGGAGAGATGTTATTGTGGGGTGCAGAGATGGTGGAAAGGGAAAGGCAGCGGGGCGATCGACTAGCCGCCCAATTAAGAGCAGCAGGCCTCGAACCAGAGGCCTAATGCAATAATGAGGAATTTAAAATTGTCCATCTGCAATTTAAGATTGCTCATTAATTAAAAAGTAGGGAACAACATCGCAAAAATCAATATTTATCGGCGTTAATCCACGTTCATCTGCCTTCATCAGCGGTTAAAAAATACATTCAGGAGACAGCAAAATTGGCAAGAGTAAGAGTGCGGGAACACGTCAATCCCCTATCAATTAGATATCAAGCATCTGCAAGTCCCCCGGATTGGACTAAAATCTATGCCGACTTACATTTACCGCTGCATTTAGATATCGGCTGCGGCAGAGGACGGTTTTTGTGGCACATGGCGCAAATCCAAACAGACTGGAATTTTCTCGGATTAGAAATTCGGGAACCTCTGGTAGAAGAAGCGAATCTTTGGCGGGACGAAAAAGGCTTGACAAATTTGCACTATTTGTTTTGCAATGCGAATAGTTCCCTGAAACCAATTTTAGAAACTTTACCCGCAGGTATTTTGCAGCGGGTTAGCATTCAGTTTCCCGATCCGTGGTTCAAGAAAAAGCACCACAAACGGCGGGTGGTGCAGCAGGAATTAGTCAACGAATTGGCAAATTATCTGGCAATTGGTGGCGAAGTGTTTATTCAGTCAGATATTGAAGAAGTAGAAAGCGAAATGTGCGATCGCTTTTCATCTCACCCCAGTTTTAAACGTCAAAATGGTGGCGAATGGCTAGCAGAAAATCCCCTGCCTGTGGCTACAGAAAGAGAAATTGCTACTCTGAAACGGGGCGAACCAGTTTATCGAGCACTGTATCAAAAATAATGCTCGCTTTTGCAAACTCACCTTTGTCATAAATGTTATAAATTACATCTTGCACCTTGGTTAGGAACAGGCAAGATGCCTGTTCCACAAAACTTAATTTTCTTGTGGAACGGGCATCTTGTCCGTTAGGAACAGGCAAGATGCCTGTTCCACAAAACTTAATTTTCTTGTGGAACGGGCATCTTGCCCGTTAGGAACAGGCAAGATGCCTGTTCCACAAAACTTAATTTTCTTGTGGAACGGGCATCTTCCCCGTTAGGAACAGGCAAGATGCCTGTTCCACAAAACTTAATTTTCTTGTGGAACGGGTATCTTCCCCGTTAGGAACAGGCAAGATGCCTGTTCCACAAAACTTAATTTTCTTGTGAAACGGCTTTCCGGCCTTTTCCACAAAACTTAATTTTCTTGTGGAACGGGCCGGAAAGCCCGTTAATAAAAAAATTATTTCTAACTTAAACCCAAGAGGGCAGCCACATCCTAATTTTCCATTCCATTTGCGACAAAGGCAGTCCCAAATAGATAGGCATCCAGAAAATAAAAGCACCCAAAACCAGAAAAATAATTGTTACCCCCATCCCTCGGAGTCGAGTTTGAGGGCTGTGCAGCCACCTGTCAACCCACCAAGCAAGTGCTAAGGCTGCAAACACAGAACAGCCCATATAATGGTACAAAAATATGCAGCGAGTCACCTTCACCCAAGGCAGCAAATTAGCGGCCCAATTAACTATTAAATATAACGCCAGCCACATTTCAGCAGTCGGCGGAAACAAAATCGGCCGCTGCTGTTCTATCGTGTCAACAGAAGCCTCGCTGCGCGTTTGCAGCCACACCCAAATCCGGTGAACTAAAACTCCTATTACTAGCAGTAAAGCTAAGGTTGAAAGCCACCAAAGCAATGGATTTCCCATGGCGTGAACGTCAAAAATTGCCTGAGTTGCACCTTCCGGTAAAGGCGGCAAAACCGGATCTGGTTGGGCATTGCTGCTAGCAGTTTTGTAGAAGTAAACTATGGGGCGCAGCATCAAAGGCCAACTGTACCACGCGGAACAGTAAGGATGTACATCTGGCCCGCTTTTAATCCGCTGGTGATAAGTCAAAATTTCCGTTTGCATCTGCCAGAAATTGGGAGTTGGATTAAAGTACAGGTGAGGAATCCAAGAGATGCTGTAAACTAGAATAGGAATAATAGCTAGACTCAAGCCGAGTTCTATAAAATTGAGTTTAGTCAGTTTTTGTACTGGACTTTCGGCAGGAATTAGAGGTGAATCTACCTCGCGGCTTTGTTCTTCATTTCCTCTGTTACCCTGGATAAAACGAACTGCCCAAGCACAGATTAAAATTAGATAAGTACCGAAAATAAACCATAATCCGTTCCATTTGATAGCCGCAGATGCGCCGAAACCTATCCCGGCTAGTACCAGCCAAAGCCAGCGCTTTTTGCCTTCGGCTTCGACGGCTTTTAAAATAAATAACTGACCTAAAATTCCAAACAAAACTAGATAAATGTTGTTCAGCGCGTAGCGAGACTCCACTAAAAATAAACCGTCGCAGGCGGCCAACAAAGTAGCAAGAAAAGCGTAACTGCGGCGCCGAACTAGCTGATAAGCTAGTGCTCCCACAACTAGGGGAATAAAGGAACCTGTGAGAGCATTCAGCCAGCGGTAATCCCAAGGGGAAAGCAGGGAGCCAGCCATACTGTTGACGGCTGTTTGTCCGAAGGGAAGGTGAGTGCCGATCGCAATTCCGATCGCAATTATGTACTGGCTCAGAGGCGGGTGAGCGTTGAAAAAAGGAGTTTTTGTGAGATAATTGTTGGCAAATTTAGCGTAATAAACTTCGTCAAATACTAAAGTGTTAAATCGCTCTAGTGCCCAAAAGCGTAAAGTTAAGGAAAAGAGGAAGACACCGAGCATTGCTAGGGAAAAAATAACATTCGATTGGTTTAATTGTTTTTTCTTGATTTTCATAAAACAGCAGCCAATAATAGATACTAAATTTGAGGGCGATCGCTAATTTTAAATTCCTGAGTTGAGAGTAACGTAAAATAGGACTTGTGCAGCAACCGAATTTTTGATGAGAAACCGGGTTTTTGGGAAAAACTCAGTTTCTTAAACCCGGTTTCTAATAATGCTTGGAGAGTGCAGCGAAAACCAGGAGGGACTATTGTTTCACCAAATGCTCCCGATCTAATTAGCAAGCCGGAAGGAAAAGCGCGAATCACAAGGTGCGATAGATTATGATAGCAGCTAATCATGTCTTTTTTGAGCGAGTGCTTATGAATCCCATACTTTCGACTTGGGGGCGTTGGGGGTTAACTGTAGGTGCGACTATCCTGATGGGATCTGCCGCCGCGCCAAATCCCCAGACATTTGAAACTTTTGCTGATTTTTGTACCAACAAAGAGAATTTGCCCCCTGAAACCAGACATACGGTGGAGGTGTTACTATCAAAAGCAAAAACACAAGAGTGCGATCGCGCTCAAAAAACCCTGACTAATCTCACAGAACTTTCCCTAATTCGCAATCAAATAGTCGATATCAAACCCTTATCAAAATTCACCAATCTGAGAGAGCTCAACCTCATTTCAAATCAAATAACAGATGTGCAACCCTTATCGGGACTGACTAATCTGAGATTTCTCACCCTCACTTCCAATCAAATCTCTGACGTGAAACCATTATCTGGACTGACTAATCTCACACTACTTGACCTAGCTGGCAATCAAATAGTCGATATCAAACCATTATCAAAATTAACCAATCTGAGAAGGCTCAACCTCAGTGTAAATCAAATAACAGATGTGCAACCCTTATCGGGACTGACTAATCTGAGATCCCTCGTCCTCCAATTCAATCAAATCTCAGACGTGAAACCATTATCGGGACTGACTAATCTGACAGAGCTTTTCCTCGAAGCTAATCAAATCGTAGATGTAAAACCTTTAGCGGGATTGACTAATCTAACAGGGCTGTCCCTCGCATCTAATCAAATTGTAGATGTGACACCTTTATCGACAATGACGGAGTTGAATTTTCTTTATTTGAGTGGCAATAAAATTGCAGATGTGAAACCATTATCGGGATTGACCAATCTGATAGTGCTTTTCCTAGCATCAAATCAAATCGCAGATGTGAAACCATTATCGGGATTGACAAATCTGCCCACCCTAGATCTCAGTAGAAATCAAATCGCAGATATCAAACCTTTAGCGGGATTGACAAATCTAACTAACCTAGACATCAGTAGAAATCAAATCGCAGATGCCACACCTTTAGCGGGATTGGTATATCTGACAACCCTCGATCTCAGTAGAAATCAAATCCCGGATGGAGAAGCCGATCGATTAATTGAGAAAAACAAACAACGATTAAATCAAAAAACAGATGAAGCCGAGCGATTGCTTCAGGAAGCTAAGCGACTATTGGCTCAGGAAACAGCAGCATCTTACCAGGAGGCCTTGCAAAAGTTTGATGCAGCGCGTTCGCTTTATCAAATGCTTAGAAATCGGGACAAGGAAGCTGAGACGCTGAATATAATGGGCTTGATTAGTAATAGATTAGGAGAAAGACAGCAAGCCCTGAACTTCTACAAGCAAGCCCTTTCTGGGTCTCAGACTGTAGGCGATCGCCAGATGCAAGCCCTCATCCTCAACAATATCGGCGCCTTCTACTATGCTTTGGGAGAGAAACAGCAAGCCATCGACTACTATAACCAAGTCCTTTCCTTAATTCGGGAAATGGGCGATCGCCCTGAAGCAAGTATCAACCTCAGCAACATCTCGAACCTACCCGCAAACAGCGATAGATCTTTGGTCAATCGCACTGCGGAAGCCACCACACTCAACAACATCGGCTTAGCCTACAACGATTTGGGAGAAAAACAGAAAGCAAAAGAGTATCTTAACCAAGCCCTTCCCTTATTCCGGGCTATGGGCGATCGGACTAAGGAAGCCACTATCCTCAACAATATTGGCTTAGTCTACTATGATTTGGGAGAAAAACAAACAGCCCTCGACTACTACAAACAAGCCCTCGATTTGAGACAAAAAGCGGGCGATAGGCGTGGAGAAGCCAACAGCCTCAACAATGTAGGTAATACTTACTCAGAATTGGGAAAACTGGAGAAAGCAGAAGAATATTTCAACCAAGCCCTGCCGCTGTTTCGCACTGTGGGCGATCGTCCTGGGGAAGCCCTCACCCTCTACAATAGGGCTATTCTCAAAGGCGATCGAGGCAATTTAATCGCAGCCCTCACTGACATTGAAACCTCCATCAAAATCATCGAAAACCTCCGCACCAAAATTACCAACCACGAGCTCCGCATCTCATACTTTGCCACCGTACAACACTATTACCAGTTCTACATTGAGCTGTTAATGGAACTGCACAAAACTAATCCCAACTCTGGTTACGATCGCAAAGCCTTAGAAGCCAGCGAAAGTTCCCGCGCCCGCAGCCTTCTCGAACTTCTTCAAGAAGCAAACGCCGATATTCGCCAAGGTGTAGCCCCGGAATTATTGCAGCAAGAACGCAATTTACAACAGCAACTCGATGCCTTAGAAACACGCCGAATCGAAACTCTAAGCCGCCCCAATCATACCCCCGCAGAAAAAGTAGAATTAGACCAAAAACGGCAAACTTTACTAGGACAATATCAGGACATTCAAGCCCAAATCCGCTCCACCAGTCCCCGGTACGCCACCCTCACCCAACCGCAACCTCTAACGCTGGCACAGATTCAACAACAAATCCTCGATGACAATACCATTTTACTCCAGTATTCTTTAGGGAAACATCGTAGCTATCTCTGGGCTGTGACTAAAACCAGTATCACCAGTTATGAATTGCCCAAACAGGTTGACATCGAAAAAGCCGCCCGCAATTTCCGCAATGCTGTGACTAACCCGCGCTACCGAAACATTCCCGATCGAGTTGCTGAAGCTAACAACACGCTTAGTCAAATTATTTTACAGCCCGTAGCAGCACAACTCGCTCAAAAACGCCTGCTGATTGTTGGCGATGGCATTCTCAATTACCTCCCCTTTGCCGCCCTCTCGCTCCCTGAAACACCTGGTAAAAACCGGAATCAGCCTTTAATTGTAGACCATGAAATCGTGCTGCTGCCTTCCGCTTCCACCTTGGGAATCTTAAGACAAAACTACAATGACAGACAACCCCCAACTCGGACTTTAGCAATGCTCGCCGATCCAGTTTTTAGTCCTAACGATGAACGAGTTAAAAATTCTTCTTCAGCCACCACTCAGCAAGCGGTAGAATCAGCAAATCTCGGTTTAAGTCGCTCCAGAGGGGACAATAACGTACAGTTTGACCGTTTAAAATTCACTCGCCAAGAAGCTCAAATCATTCAAGCGTTAGTTCCGGCCAATTCTCGCACCGCATCTTTGGATTTTGCAGCCAGCCGCGCCGCAGCAACCAGTCAGAACTTAAGCCAATATAAAATCATTCATTTTGCCACTCACGGTTTAGCGAATAGCACTAACCCGGAACTATCAGGAATCATCTTGTCGCTGATAGATGAAAAGGGCAACCCTTTAAACGGATTCCTGCGACTTACTGATATTTTCAATCTCAAATTAGCAGCCGATTTAGTAGTGTTAAGTGCCTGTCAAACCGGATTAGGGCAGAACATTCAAGGCGAGGGCATGGTAGGATTAACGCGGGGATTTATGTATGCTGGGGCGAAGCGAGTTGTGGTGAGTTTATGGAATGTGGATGATGAAGGAACGGCTGCGTTAATGTCGAGTTTCTATCAGGGAATGCTGCAAAAAGGCTTAACCCCAGCGGCGGCTTTAAGGGCGGCGCAACTGGAAATGTTGAAGCAGGAAGAGTGGCGTTCTCCTTATTATTGGGCGGCTTTTAACCTTCAGGGGGAATGGCGATAAATTTTAGGAAAAACCAGCATTAATTCCAATTCCGGGCGAGTGTAAGTCTGGCGAGAACTTTTTGCGGTGAATCTGGATACCAAAAAAAAGCGGTTCTGCTTGTCGCAGAACCGCCGTCACAGAGGATGAAAAATCAAAACTTAACGCACAGCACCCTGTACTGAAGGTGATTCAATTGTTTTCATGAAGTACAGCTTCACTAATTGCCAGCCGTTCGACAGATACAAAGGCAATTTTTGGAAGAATTGCAAGAATTTCGGAGTATTAGAAGCAACAATTGCAGTCAACTGCTGATTGTTCTTGAGGCAAATATCCAGCCGTTCATAAAATTCTGGATTGTTCACGTCGAGCATGACGGGGAATACGCGGCCTGCTGTTTCGTTGGTCTTTTTAATCACTTCGATGTCGTATTCGCGAGCATCGAGTCCGAGCGATCGATAAAAACCCGCGCGCTGGATATCATTGAGATACATTGTCGCGAACACTGACAGCAAGAAGAAACGGCACCAAAGCTTAGCGCGCCAATCGTTCAACATCTGAGGCTGAGCTCTCATCACCGCATCGAAGAAATCTCCGTGGCGGTTTTCATCCTGGCACCAATTTTCAAAGAATCGGAAAATCGGATAAATCTGGTCTTCAGGATGGGCTTTTAAGTGCTGGTAAATCGTGATGTAGCGCCAATAACCGATCTTTTCAGACAAGTAAGTCGCGTAGAAAATAAACTTCGGCTTAAAGAATGTGTAACTGCGGCTCTTTGTCAAGAAACCCAAATCCAGGGACAAATTAAAGTCCGAGAGGGCTTTGTTGAGGAATCCGGCGTGCCGCGCTTCGTCGCGCGACATCAGGTTGAAACCCTCGGCGAGCACTGGATTTTTGTCTTTGAGCCTGCGTCCCAATTCTTTGTAAAGCAAGAACCCAGAAAACTCAGCGGTGCATGAACGTTCTAGAAACTCAATGAACAACTGGCGTTTTTCGCCGTCAATGTGATCCCAAGATTGAGCGAACTCCTCATCCCGCACGAAGTGGTTTTTGTTGTAGTCAACGCGGAACTCTTGGATAATTGCTTCTAGTTCGGCTTCATTTACCGAGATGTCCATTTTGGCCATCTCGTCAAAGTCGGTTGTGTAAAATCTCGGCGTGAGAATAGTTTCTTTGGCTGGGGCTTTCACTCCCGGCCGCAGTTCTTCAAAAGTGGGTTTTTTGAGGGAATCTACCATATGTTTATTGGATTTCTGCTTATAACTACTCGCTTGTTTCCATTGTCGGGTACTGCGGGCGATCGCGCTCGTGTATTTCCGGCCAGCGCTGGCGGCGCGCTTGGTTTGGCGCTCCGTGTGGAATCCAGGTCTAAGCTGCTGTAATTTCCACGCCCTCCAGTTTACCAAGCTCTCGCCCGCGCAAATATGTTGCTGGCGTTAAGAATTGCTACGCAAAATTACTCAGTGGGCATGGGGCATGGGGCATGGGCATGGGGCATGGGGCATGGGGAATTGGGGAATTGGTAGTAAATAACCAATAACTTCGGACTACGCACAAATATCTGCTGGTGTCAAACTGTTCAAACACCAGATAGAAAGTACAAAATGGATAAAGGGACTCCAATTCTTAGAATAACCAGGCAGGACGGTCAGAAAATGAGCAATTTAGGTGTTAGTTACCTTTTATGGGCAGCTTGTTTTTTCGGCCCATTCGGACTCCACCGCCTCTACAACGGCAAGATTGGTACGGGTTTGCTGTGGCTGTTTACCTTTGGTTTGTGTGGGTTTGGGCAATTGTTTGACTTGCTGCTGCTGCCGAACATGGTGGACGAACACAATGCCAGTCTCAGGGGCAAACTCGGCGTATCTCCCGAAGGTATACCGCTATATCCCGTCAGCGGGGCGATCGCCGCGACATACCCCAAGCCAACTCCAGACCAGTTAGGGGTTAAACTCCTGAAGGCAGCTTATACCAAGAACGGAAGATTATCTGTCACCCAAGGGGTGATGGCAACCGGCGCTACTTTTGCCGAAGTGGAAGAGGCTTTCACGGCACTGCTCAAAACGGATTATGTGAGTATCGAGAACGATGCGGTAACTGGCGTCGTGATCTACCACTTTCACGAACTTTAGCTGCTGCGGGTGCGTCAGTTCGGGGATTTTATGTGTTGTTCCAGAAGCTAATCGCTGACGCACCCTACTACTTGATATTGTTGGCCCAGCAGTTGTTGCGGTTTTTCGAGTAAGCATTGCCGGCAAAATCGGCTAGAATGTTTGTTTGTCTATATAAGCAAGCAGAAAGTATTTAGCGTCATGGCAGTCCCTAAGAAGAAAACCTCCAAATCCAAGAAGAATATGCGTAAGGCCACATGGAAGCGCAAAGCTGTCGTGGCAGCTCAGAAAGCTCTGTCTCTGGGCAAATCTGTTCTGACTGGGCGTTCCAACAGCTTCGTGTATCCCGGCAATGAAGAAGAGGAGGAAGAATAGAAACGGAATACCGGGCATGGGGCGAACCCGATGCCCGATCGATCAATCCTTTTTTGCTGCTGGTAAAATCAGCATCGCATCGCCAAAGGAATAAAAGCGGTACTGATGCTCGATCGCCTCTCGGTACAAATCCAACAGCCGAGGCCTTCCAATCATGGCACTTACCATCATCATCAAAGTAGAGCGGGGCAAGTGAAAATTGGTAATCATCCCCTCTACAACCCGCCACTTGTAACCAGGGTAGATAAACAAATTGGTCGGGCCGCAAAAAGCTTGCAAGGAAAAATCGCCACTCGCGGCGGCGGCTCCCTCTAAAGCTCGCACTGCTGTTGTACCCACGGCAATAATCCGCCCGCCTCGGGCTTGAGTTTCCCGAATTTTCTCAACGGTGGCGGCGGGTACTTCCACCCATTCGCCGTGCATTTTGTGAGCCGTCACGTCTGCCACCTCCACCGGGCGAAACGTCCCTACTCCGACGTGTAAGGTGACAAAAGTTTTTTCAATTCCCCGCTGTTCCAAGCGGCTGAACAATTCTTCGGTGAAGTGCAGGCCTGCTGTGGGGGCCGCCACCGCCCCAAGCCGATCGGCATAAACAGTCTGGTACTGTTCCGCTGAAGCTTGGGAATTTTCGATGTAGGGCGGCAGGGGTACGTGGCCGTATTCGTCCAAAAACGTCACCAGATTCTCATCTGTGGGGATGTCAAACTCCAACAGCCGTCCCCCTGTTGCGTCGTCCCTGTCTATAACTGTTGCAGTCAATCGACGGCGAGCGGGCATCGCGGCATCGGTTCGGCAACAGCAAGGATCTGTGGTCGAGTTCTCACCGGCAGGGGCGATGGGATCAAACTCAATTTTTGCTCCCAACTTTAAGCGTTTCCCCGGTTTAACCAAAGCCAGCCAACAGTTGTGCTGCCGTTCTTCCATCAACAATATCTCCACAGCCGGGCCGTTGGGTTTGTGCCCGTAGAGCCTCGCTGGCAGCACGCGGGTGTTGTTCAGTACCAGCAAGTCGCCCGGTTGCAGCAAATCGGGTAAATCCGTAAAAATCCGGTGTTGCTGGCTGCTGGGAGAATCTACAGCCAGCAAGCGAGAACTGTCCCTCGGCACTACGGGATTTTGGGCAATGCGCGAGGGCGGAAGTTCGTAGTCATAGCCGTCCAAAGACCAGTCCATCTCTGTCATCGAGTGAATTCCTGTGCGATCGATCTGTCAACTGGGTAACAAATTGGGTAAAAACCCCCATCCAAAGTCGGGTGCTTTTCCCCTTGTGGTGGCGGGTATAGCCCGGGATGATAGAGGTATAGCATCAGCTTTGCTCATAAGGCTCATAAGGATCGTTATGGAATACCTCTACTACATCGCCAATACTAGCCTTACTCTGAGAGTCGTGGATTACCTACGCACGGCTCATCATCTTCCCTTGCAATTTATCACTGTTATTCACCAAATTGACGGCTGGGTGGTAAAGGTGAAAATGAGCCAATATTTAACTCCTGAAATGCACGGGGATTTTCGGGCTTTTATGAACGAACTCGGGATTCCTTACGATCCTGAAATTCGGTTGCAAATGGCGCTTTGGAGTTTGGAAACCGGACAGTCGCCACTGAGCGTGATGCGCCGCTACCAGGTTGCCGTGGTTTGTCACGGCAGCCCTGACCGTAAGGAAATTGAAGCCTTTCGCCAGCAGTTTGTCAAGGGTCTGGGATATTGCCCGGAAACTCTAGCCTAGATTGCTACGCATATAAATTAACTGTTATGACAGAGACCCAAAGGGGGAAAGTGTCCGAGTATCCGAGGGGGAAATTTTTTATTCTGCTTTATAATTGCTACCTTCGGATGGCTTTGCCCGATAATTTTTAATTATATATTTTTAAATGCTAAAAGCCGAGCGAATGTATTCTTGCAGGGTGAGTCGGTAGTTTCCTGCAACGGCGGATTGAGCGTGCGCTGCTGTTAATGGTGGTAATAGTCGCTTAGTGTTTTGTTGTGAAGGTTCGCACCTGACTAAGGCGACATCAAAGCGACAAGAATTATTTGCTAAATCTGGATGAGTGCTTAAAAATATTTCGGCTGTTTGCCAAAGTTTGGCTTGTTTTGTGGTAGTAATAGCCAACATTCCACCAGCATCCCAATTTCCCCGGCGGCGAGTTTTCACCTCTACAAATGCTAATGTTTGGGAATGGTGATTGGGAAGAACTTGGTTTTTGGCGGTTTCTTCATCTCTTCCGAGTGCGATGATGTCAATCTCTCCCCAGCGACAGTGCCACTGCCGGTGCAGGATTTCCCAGCCTTGCTGCTGCAACCAGTCGGCGACTAAGTTTTCTCCCAATGTGCCGATATCCCTAGAGTTTGGGGATTGGGGGCAATTGGAGTCAGCGGTGGCGATCCTCTTCGAGGGCTTCGCTAACGGGCGATCGCGCTTTCTGGTAAAATTCAATTCATAACTGTCACGACTGCCCATTAGCTTGAACTTGTATGATGATTTCTCGAATTCGCCAACATATTTATACTTTCTTGCTGAGTTTTGTTATTTTAGCAGTAATTGCCACTGGGGCGATCGGCATTAATCCCGCACCTGCTTTCGCTTTGGATCACGACAAAGAAATCCTAGTCGGCGCTGATTTTAGTGGACAAGTTCTGACTGACGACAGTTTTAATAAAGCTAATCTTCGCAACAGCAATTTTACTAAGGCAGATTTGCGGGGTGTCAGCTTTTTTGCGGCCAATATGGAAGAGGCAAATTTTGAAGGCGCTAATTTCACAGGTGCTACTTTAGATTTAGCTCGCATGATGAAAGCGAATTTAACTAATGCTATCATTGAGGGTGCTTTCGCTTACAATACCAGGCTGGAAGGAGCTATTATTGACGGTGCTGATTTTACAGAGACACTGCTGCGAGACGATATGATAGAAAAACTTTGTAAAGTGGCAAAAGGTACTAATCCGGTGACGGGTAGAGATACTCGCGAAACTCTTTTTTGCGATTATTGATATCAATTCCGGTAACACCAGCAACCGAGGACACGGCAATGCCGTTTCCCTGCCCCGATTCATTGTAGGGAAACGGCACTGCCGTGTCCTGATTTCAGGTAAGGGGTAAGCTGCAACTATCAGCACCCTACAGATAGAGTGTGCGTCTGGGACTGATATCATGTCCGATCGATTAACAATAATATCCCGGCCGGGGCGGGTTTTTGAGCTTGTCAATTATTAGCCGGTATGGTTGGTGAACCCGCCCCTACGAAAATCGCGATCGATCCACCGGACATGATACGATCTAAAATGATATTAACTCCAAGGCACGGAGGTTAAATCGTAAAAATTAACTTGACGCAGCCGCTCTAATTCCTTGAGCCATTCTTGTTCGGCACAGAATAGTTGGTGATATTCTATAGCCTCTTCGCCACTGCTAGCGGCCTTGGCTTTTTCCCACATATTGAGTGCAATTCGGCGGCGCTTCATGCTGATAATTTGCTCGATACAGGCGAGGGCAGATCTAATTACTAGAGGTGCGCGATAAACATTTCTTTCTGAGAACTCATTTAAGTGAAATAAATGCGAGATTTGATTTAGTTGATTGGGATATTCAATGAAGCTATCTTGCAATTTCAATATTAACTCTGAAGGCGCTACTTGTAAAGACATTTTGTGCAAGATTTCTGCATTCACAATCTGGTGCCACAAAAATCTGTGGTGAGAAAGGCTAAACTGCACGTCTCTAGCTTCTATTGCTTCTCTGACATCTTGGCGGTATTCGGGACAGTGCAAATAAATCTGCAATAATTGCGCTTCTGCTTCTTCTAAAAGACTGCGGGCTACGGCAGATAAGCTAGATTTTGAGCTTTTGTTTTCGCCGCTTGCACGCTGCTTTTTATATTGTTTGGTCGGCTTCAGCTTGTTTCTAATTAACAGGGGCATTGTCAAAGATTCGTCTTGACTCTGCCGCCTTGCCCAATCGCTGACTACTTGATTGAGCAAGTTTTCCGCGAGCATTTTTGTGAGTCTAAAATCTCCTTTGCTGAGAATTTCGGCGCTTTTTTGCAAATAATGTGCTAGCTGATTGTCGTCAGTGATATTAGTTAATAATTTTATTATTTTTTTTGTAACTTGCTGGGAAGTATCGGCTTGCTTCAAATCTTGATTGACGAGCATTTGTTGCAGTTGCCAGTCGAGCCACAATGGAGCATTTTCGAGCAATTCTCGATATTGTTCTGGGGAGTAGGTTTTGAGATATTCGTCGGCATCTTTGCCGTCGGGAATGTTGAGCACCCGCAGTTGCACTTCTCCTTGATAAGCGAGTTTTTCTATTTCTCCAATCGCGCGTTCTGCTGCTTGAGTTCCTGCTTTGTCGGCGTCGAAGTTGAGGATAATTTGTTTGGAGTCCGTGTACCGCAATAACTGCCGCACTTGGTTTAAGCTTAAGGCTGTGCCGAGGGAAGCGACGGCGTTGGAGATGCCGGCGGCCTGAAGTGCGATCGCATCAAAGTACCCCTCTACAACCACTGCGCGATCGGCTTTGCTAATGGCTGTTTTCGCCGTATCTAAGGCGAATAAAGTTTTGCCTTTGTCGAAGAGTTCTGTTTCGGGAGAATTGAGGTATTTCGGCTGTTCGTCGCCGAGAGCTCTGCCGCCGAAACCGATGACTCTGCCTTGGGTGTCGCGAATGGGAATCATAATGCGATTGCGGAAGCGATCGTAATAACCGCTGCCGCCATTTTTTCGGGGTACAATTAATCCAGCTTGTTCTACTAATTGCGCCGGATAATTTTTCTGTTCTACTAAATAACTGTAAAGTGCTTCCCAACCTTGGGGCGCATAACCTAATTGAAATTGTTGGATAGTTTCTTCGCTTAGCTGGCGCTCTGATTTGAGATATGCTAGGGGTTCTTCTCCTTGGGTTTGTCGCAAAGCGTGTTCGTAAAAGTTGGCTGTTAGTGCTGAGATTTCATAGAGTTGTTCCCGCAGAGAAATTTGTCGCTGCAATTCTTGTCGGTGTTCTGGTTCGACTGTTTTGACGGGGACTTGATAATTTTTAGCTAATTCTAATACTACTTCGCTGAAAGGGCGTTTCTCCAATTCCATGAGAAACTTAAAAGCATTGCCGCCTGCACCGCAGCCGAAACAATAATACATTTGTTTGCCGGGACTGACAGTAAAGCTGGGAGATTTTTCGTCGTGAAAGGGACACAAACCTACGAATTCTTTCCCGCGTTTCCGCAAGACGACGCGACCGGAAATAACGTCTACTATGTCGGCTCTTTGTTTGACTTCTTCGATTGTTTCTGGATGCAGCCGGGGAACTTGCATAGGGCTATTTTAGGCAAATTGAAATTATTGGAGAAGGAAAGCACTACACGGATGAGGACACGGATACACGGATGAATTATCTAGTCTGAGTGATTTCTCATGAGATTCAAAATCCCAGCCCCCTTAAAAAGGTGAAATAATCAGTGTCAAAGTCACCCTTTGTAAGGGGGATTTAGGGGATATCCGGGGATAGAAAACACGCCCTAGGGCATAATTTTATTGTAAGATATTTACACTAACTGTAAGGAGCATCGAAAATAATGCGAATTTTAATGATGGGCGGTACTCGGTTTATCGGGGTTTATCTTACTAAGATTTTAGCAGCACAAGGGCATGAAGTGGTGTTGTTTAACCGGGGCAACAAGCCTGTACCGGTTGCGGGCGTGAAGCAGATTCAGGGCGATCGCACAAATGTTGAACAATTGCACGACAAGTTATCGGCGGTCGAGTTTGACGCGGTTTTTGACAACAACGGCCGTGAACTCAGCGATACAAAGCCTTTAGCTGAAATATTTAAAGGGCGGGTGCAGCACTTTGTTTACATGAGCTCTGCGGGGGTTTATTTGAAGTCGGATCAAATGCCTCATATTGAAGGGGACGCTACCGATCCTAAAAGCCGGCATTTGGGTAAATGCGAAACCGAAAATTACTTGGCCGAGTCCGGTTTGCCTTGGACTTCGATTCGCCCGACTTACATTTACGGCCCCCAAAATTATAACGATTTGGAGGCTTGGTTTTTCGATCGCATTGTGCGCGATCGACCGATTCCGATTCCCGGTAACGGAATGCACTTCACGCAGTTGGGGCACTGTCAGGATTTGGCTAAAGCAATGGCGGCGGTTTTGGGCAACGAAAGGGCGATCGGGCAAATTTACAACGTTTCGGGCGATCGATTTGTCACCTTTGACGGTTTAGCCCGCGCCTGCATTCAAGCGGCAGGCAAATCCCCTGATGCTATTAAGATTGTACACTACGATCCGAAACAATTTGACTTCGGCAAGAAGAAAGCTTTCCCGATGCGATTGCAGCACTTTTTCGCTTCAGTGAATAAAGCTGTCACCGATCTTAACTGGCAGCCTGAATTTGACTTACTTTCTGGCTTAAAAGATTCTTTTCAGAATGATTATGTAGTTTCGGGGCGGGACAAAGCTGAGGTAGATTTTTCAGTCGATGACGAGATTTTGAAATCAGTTCAAAGTTAAGTTAGAGTGGGAGCATCCCAATGCCGGCCACAATCTAGAACCCCACCCTAACCCTCCCCTTACTAAGGGGAGGGAACAAGAAAAAAAGCCCACAGACTGTCACAGTAAAGTTCGCACAGCGCGCCTTACATCAAAACCAAAGATAGTTAGTTAGAGGTTATAGCAAAATTCCACAATGGCAGGTCTGTAATTATTGAAATCCAAATTCTATACCTGCCGACATGAGACAAGCTAGCTTGGTAAAATACAGCAAAAAATGAGGGAACTCAATTAATGATTGAAGAACTGCACAAGGATTTCACGCGGAAATTTATTTTATGGAAATTCAAACTCCTCCGTTGTCGTTCGACCAATTAAAAATTTTCGAGGGGTCATGTTAGAATTTTCAAATGCCGAAGATTTAACAGCTTGGTTGGAAGCTAATTCTCCAAAAGACTAGGAATATTAGGTAAATCTCATGCTTGGAATAACACTCGGCAATCGCTACAGCATTATCCGTCACTTGGGAGGCGGCGGATTTGCTCAAACTTATTTAGCTGAAGATAAGCAGCTACCAGGCAATCACCTCTGCGTCGTCAAGCAGCTTAAACCTCACGCAACCGATCCCGAAACTCTAAAGGTAGCAAGACGTTTATTCGATACGGAAGCACAAGTTTTGTACAAGTTGGGAAATCACGATCGCATTCCCCGACTTTTTGCTTTTTTTGAAGAGAATCAAGAGTTTTATCTAGTTCAAGAATTTATAGAAGGCCACGATTTAAGTCAGGAAATTATACCCCCCCAAACCCCCCCTTACCAAGGGGGGGCTGGACTTGGCTCCCCCCCTTACCAAGGGGGGGCTGGGGGGGGTTCCTCTTACCAAAGGGCGACTGGGGCGGGTTCCCCTTACCAAGGAGGAACAGCAGGAGTCATGCAGGAAGATGCAGTCATTTGTATATTGCAGGAACTTCTCGAAATTTTAGACTTTGTACACCAACAAAATGTGATTCACCGCGATGTCAATCCCCGCAATATCCTCCGCAGAGATAAAGACGGAAAATTAGTTTTAATTGACTTCGGCGCAGTCAAAGAAATTACTACTCAAATCACCAATCCTCAGCCCAAGAATAGCTTGAGTGTCAGCATCGGTACTCCCGGTTATATGCCCAGCGAACAAGCTCACGGCAACCCGAAACTCAGCAGCGATATCTATGCCGCAGGTGCGATCGCAATTCAGTTCCTCACTGGCATAAATCCTCACCAAATGCCAAGGAACCCCGATACAGAGGAAATTATTTGGCAGGACAAAACATCCGTCAGTCCTGAATTTGCGAAGATTTTAGATAAGATGGTAAAGTACGATTTTAGGCAACGTTATTCTAGTGCCAGCGAAACGCTGCAAGCTATTAAAGAATTGAAAAATTCTTTCAGCGGTACAGTTCCTGTATTGCCTCCGGTTGCTGCTGCGAATAAGCAGGTAAAATCCCGAAAAAAACTGTATTTAAAAATATTGTCGCTCGCCAGTTTAATTGGCATCAGTATTATAGCATCTATTTATGGTGTAAATACTTTTAATGCGGCCAATGCAACTGACCTGTACAACCGAGGTAATACTCTTTACAATTTAAGCCGATTTGAAGAAGCTCTGGCCGCTTATGAGCGAGCAATAAATCTCAGGCCTGACTACGCGGAAGTGTGGCAGGAAAAAGCCAAAACTTTGTACGAATTGAAAAAATATCGAGAATCGCAGTCAGCTTATGATAAAGCCATAGAATTAAAGCCGGAATACTTGGAAGCTTGGACGGGACGCGGTTATGCTTTGGATAAGTTGCAACAGTCTCAAGAGGCGATCACATCTTTTGATAACGCTTTGAAAATCCAGCCCGACTATGCCGCAGCGTGGGAAGGTAGAGGCGATGTTCTGTTAGACTCGCAGCGGTACGAAGAGGCGATCACTTCCTACGAAAAAGCTGTAAAATTTCAGCCCAATTTGTACCGTGCCTGGTACAATCGGGGACAAGCTCACCAAAAATTAAAACAGTACGATCGAGCCGTTGAATCATATCAAAAAGCAGTTGAAATCAAATTCGATAATTATGAAGCTTGGTACAATTTAGGCAATGTCTTCCTAGAAGTTAACAAAAACCAAGAAGCTTTTGAAGCCTACGAAAAAGCCGTGCGATTTCAGCCCAAGTTTTATCAAGGCTGGTACAGTAAAGGCATCGCTTTGCTGAAAATGCGGAGGCATGAAGAAGCGGTAGAAGCTTACGAAAAAGCTGTCAAATTAAAACCGGATTATTATCAAGCGTGGTATAATTTAGGTTGGTCATATCACGAATTACGCAAGTACGAACAAGCAATTGAGTGTTATAACAGAGCCTTAGATTTAAACCCGAAAGAATATCAAGCGTGGTACAATAGAGGCAATGCTCAGTCCAATTTAAAGCGGTACGAAGATGCGCTAGTCTCTTACAATGAAGCCGTCTATGTCAAGCCTGACTACTCGGAAGCCTGGTACAGCCGCGGCAATGCACTGGTGGCGGTAAAAAGATACGAAGATGCGATCGCCTCCTATGACAAAGCTATTCGCTACAAACCGGATTACGGAGCGGCAATGGAAGCAAAAAAGCGGGCAGAAAGTCAGCTAGGAAGCAGCCCGCTAGAATCCCAACAACAACAATAATTGTTATTAGTCCGCTTAGGCGGACTTTGTTTGTGTAAGTTATTCCGCATCTAAGGAATGAGAATTAAATAACTTCCACAAGTTTGTGGGATGGGCGTCCCGCCCGTCCAAAAAGGACGGGCGGGACGCCCATCCCACAATAACAATTAAAATTGTAAGTTATTTAATTCGCGATCCTAAGTTGTATTTTTCGGGCGGGCGAGACGCCCAACCCCTACTCCCCACAATAATTTCATCAAAGTTGACTGTAAAATTTAGATGCGCCTCAGCTTAGTAGCGATTTCACGATCCGAATGATGGTGGGGGTAGGTTATCTTTTACCGAACAGCGGGAGAAATTACGGTAACTCGGCGGCCGTCTACTAACATCGGCCAAAAACCTCGATCGCTCAATGCTTTTACGGCATCAGTAGCGGCGTTTTGATCCGTTGTATAAGCGACGAATAAAAAGGGACGCTGACCGTAGGAAGCTAAGCCTACTTGCGTGCCGAATGCTTGCCTGACTTGGGCGGCTAATTCCGGTTGGTTGAAGTAATCTACTAACACTGCATAACCAGGGCCTAGGGGTTGGGGATTGAAGGCAAGATTGCCACTGGGAGAATTGGTGATTGGTTCAGAACCTGGTGCTGGCTGAGGGTTGTAGACTGGCAAATTTTGGGGTAGTGCCGCTGCGGGCGATCGTACTACGTAAGCTTGCAATCCGACAACATCTTCGATGTATTTAACCCAATCGCTGGCGATTTGCGAGTCGCGAAAGCCGCCAACTCGCGTCACCGTGTCGTTGATGTACTGACAAACCGTGTTGTTAGTATTTCCAGGGAATGAGCGTTTTGCTCTTTCTTGCTGTTCGGGTGTTGGGGTGACAATTAACAGTAGATATTCATCGGACTGGGGCGGTTGGCAGCTCGACTCAGCTTTAACAGAACTCGATAAAATTGTCAAGACCAAAAGGGCGATCCAAGTAGCAGAAAATAGGGGGAGAGACAAAATAATTTTGTACAGTTTACCCCTAATTGTTGTTAGTTTTTGGGTCTGATATTTGGCTATTTTATTCATGCTGTCTGTAGGGATGCAAGGGCATCGGGAATAGTTGGTGATGGTGCTTGAAATTCACCTGTCAGTACATATTCTAATCGCAGTTTCAACCAAGTGATGAAGACTGGATCGGTAGAAATAATAGCGGCTGATGGCTGAGGGCATTTTGCTTTAACTTCTGCCATTGTCGGTGCTTCTAGGAAAGCGGGCTGTTTGACCAACCAGAAGTCTATTTGTTTTTCTTGTTCGTTGTAGTTGCGAGTTCTTTCTTTGAATACTTCATCGAGGGCTTCTTCTTCTAGCAAAAAGCGTTGGCTGGCTAAAACGTAGTAGTAGGTTTGCATTTTTCTCGGTTGTTAGGGGTTGACGGTTTGCGGTTAATGCCGCCTGTACCGACCAGTTTTGCTGGTCAGGGGCGGGTTTGCTCAGTTGCGGTCGTTGGAGAGTTCTAGACTCTTGTGCCGTTTACTTTACCTTATTGCTGTCATCTTGGGTAGATGCAGAGCAAGTCGCCTCAGAAAAATCTTTGGTGGTGAGAGTTGGGGGAGTTGTGAGAGTTGCGAGAGTTGCTGGTTTTTTGGGGATTTGGGCGGTTATTTTTCGGGCTGGTGATTTTCGGGAAAATTTAGGTGACAATAGGAAATTAGATGGAATTGCAGGTTGAATAATTACGAATTATTGAGGCAATCTGGGGGCGGTTAAACCTGATTGGGAGTGGTTTGCATATGAAAAGTTGTTGGAGTGCGATCGCGACTGGTATTGCTTGGTGTCTGGCTTGGGGCGATAAACGCGAACCTCAATTTGAGATCGGCGTGTTGCAGGAAATGCGAGGGGCTTTGAATTCTGGGGAGGAAGTGCCGGAGGATGTGAGGGAAATTGTCGATCGGGTTCGGGAACTTCTGAATATTCCCGAGAAATTTTCCCAAGGAGAGTTTCCCGAAACAATTACTGATTTGCAAAATAAATACCCGAACTTGTGGAATCAGCCGGGAAAAATTGGCTTAGTTTACGGTGGTGTAACTAAGGTTAAGCAGTATGTATTTGAAGACGCAAAACTGCCAGATATTCGCGGTGCATCCGCACTGCTAGACCGCATCAACTTAGTTGATTTACCTGCTTTTTTTGACAAACGTCCTGAATCTCAACGTTACAATATTTACTTGCCAAGAGTAGGAGTCTGGCTAAACGATCACTTTCCGGGTGAACCCAAGCGTGGCGAACCCAAGCTTTCAGCAGCTTTGATTCCCGAAATGATTGTTTATTCTACTGGCGGCAATATCTTAGCTTTCTGTCCAGCAGCTTTTGTGAATGAGTTAGCTGATGCCATTGAAAAACGCTATTCCTATGTAAGCCTAACTGCTAATTCATGCGCGGTTGGAGATACGTTTAAGCTTTTAGAAATTCGATTTGGTTTGCTGCGAGACCCGATAGAACAAACCTTTTGGCTCGATCGATACCGCCAAGAATATAAAAATCCCGTGGTTGAGGCTTACTTTGGCAAGCTGGATAAAGACTCAAACGAACCTGTCGATCCATCTTGTGTGGAAGAGGCGTTTGCAAATCGCAAGAGTTTTAATGAATTAACTACTAAATTGGCCGTGATGTTTAATCAGCGGCGCAGCGGCAATGACTTTAAAGAGCGCCCCAGCCGTCGCTACCCGCCGATGTTGGAAACGCACCCTTATTTGCAAAGGGATGAGGCCGATCGCCGATCGGCTATTACCCGCGCTACAGACAATCCCGACAATCCCAATCAAAAAGGTCTTCCGGGCAATCCTTGGTTTTCGGAGGTTTCTGCGCGCAAACGCAAAGCGGGCGATCGGGCTAAGCACGGGAAAATCAAAGAAACTCATTGGTACACAAACAAAGAATGGGCTGCTGATGTCATTGAAGGTTGGGTTGACAAGTTTGAGGATTTCTTAGAAAACCATCGCGAAAAACTTCAGAAATACTGGGGCGACAACCACCTTGAAGACGTTGAAATAGCTCAATCTTTAACTCAGCTTGGCAGTGTGAGTAATGGCTTTGTAGCCTACATCTATGCCGACGGCAATAACATGGGAGGCTACATTCAAAAAATTACCACTCCCCAAGAATATCAAGATTTTAGCGAAGATGTTGACAATGCTACTAGATATGCTGTTTTTCAAGCCTTAGCTGAGCATCTTCAGCCTCGCCAACTTAAAGGAAATAACAAGTCAGAATCGACTCTTCAAGATGGCGCTTGGATTCATCCCTTTGAGATTATTACTATTGGTGGCGATGATATTATCTTGATTGTACCAGCAGATCGGGCATTGGCGATCGCCAAAACCATCGGAGAACAGTTTGAACAAATTTTGCTCAGACAAGTTCAGATACCCGGTGTGGAAATCAAAGGTGACTATCAAACTCAGCCATCAGAAAAACCTATCGATCTCAGTAAGTGTCACCGCTACTTAAGTCAAAATGCAGGAACTACTAATTGTCAATTAAGTACATCTATCGGCCTGTTGATTGCCGACTATAAAACTCCGATTTACTACGCAAAAAAACTTTACGAACAATTGCTAAAGTCAGCCAAAAAACGTGCTAAAGATTTAAAACAGCACGGATACTGTGGAGGTACAGTGGATTTTTTTGTGATGAAATCTGTAACTGCGCTTTCATCTAGCATCGAGGACTTCCGCAAGAAAGCATTAACCAAAGACAGTCCTCAAGAACTTAAGTTGTACGCCGCACCGTACACTTTGCATGAAATTGGTGGATTGATTGAGTCTGTCAAAGCCTTGAATAAAGCTGAATTTCCCAAATCGCAGCTCTACCAAATTCGCAGTTTCCTAGAACAAGGGAAAAACACAACAATTCTCAACTACCGCTATTTCCGAACCAGACTCAAAGATGGTAATTCAGAAATACTTAAAAAAGAGTTTGAAGAAGCTTGGTGCAAACCAAAAGATCCCGAAAATAATGGTAATCTAGCTCCCTGGATGTCTGTGATCGAGGAAAACAAACGAACCGTATATGAAACCATCTGGCGAGAAATTGTAGATATTTACGATTTCATTGAATTAGAAGATTCCCAATTTAGTTCAGAAATATCGGTAGAGGCGGAGGTTGAATCATGATTGTTCTCACGAATTTATCAAGGTCAATTGAGCCTTACACACTTACAGCAGTAATTGATACAGCTTTGTGTGTAGGCGCGGGCGGTTCCTCCGGTTCCCTTGCAGATAAGCCCATTGTCCGCAATGCAGAAGGAAACCTGTTAATTCCCGGTTCTCAAATCAAAGGTCGCCTCCGCCACGAATGCGAGAAAATTGCTAGAGGCTTGGGTTGGGAGATTTCCGAGTCTCCTAGTCCTGGAAACATGGTAATTCGCCGAGAAAATGCACCGGATAAATTTAAGCGCAGCGAATACGAAGTTTTAGGATATAATGAGACTTATCACTGTTTGATTAGTCAAATTTTCGGCGATCCTGTTTTGCCATCGCGGGTAATTTTTGAAGATTTAATTTGTACGGAAAATCCGGAAAATTTAGCTGATTTTATACGTCCGGGAGTCACAATGAATCGCCGCCGTCGCACCGCGGAAGAAAACAAACTTTACTTTTTAGAGACTTCTCCACCTCATGCTTCACTGAGGTTTGAGGGTCAAATTCATCTGTTACCAAATTGTCCCGATTATGCCAAACCTTTGATATTGGCTGGTTTCAAGCACATTCACGCATTAGGTGGAAGTAAATCGGCTGGTTTGGGATGGCTGAGTTGGGAAACTTTACCGAATTTTGAAGTTACTGATGCAGATTGGGATTGTCTAGCGAAGGGAGGGGAAAATGCAGCGAATTGAACTGGAAATTAAGGTTTTGTCTCCTTTGGCGATCGCCCGTCAGAAACCGGGTGGTTCGATCGGCGAAGCTGTAGACTATATCCCCGGTACGGTGATTCGGGGTGCTGTGGCTGCTCAAATTTTGGATCTATCGAATGGGCGATCGACTGATTTGACCAAAAATGGCGGCGATTTTCAAGCTTTATTCTTGAGTGAAAATCCCGCAATTTTTCAAAATGCTTATCCAGCACTGATATTTGATGGCGATCTAGTCTCTAAAGATACATTTGAAGAATATGGAGTTTTACCTGCAACAGCACTTAGTTCTAAAAATAAGCCGGGTTTCAAAGAGGAAGAGGACGATCCAGAAAGAAATGGCGTTTTTGACACTTTAATCGATCGCTTTTGTGCTGAATCTTATGGATATCCCTACGATCCAAATTGCCCAAAAGATGGAGGGAGAGTTGATTCTGCTGGCATTACTTTTTATGGTAAATTCGACGATATGTATCACAGTCTTAAGGTCAACAAACGCCTACTAACGCGAGTGGGGATTAATCGTCGCAGGGCTACATCTGAGGAAGAAATACTTTACAGTCTGGAGGTTTTGAATGAATCTCAGGAAACCAAACAAGATCCTGTTTACTATCTAGGTGCGATTTTAGTGGAACAGGATTTAGCAGAATCTCTGCGGAATTTTATCGATCGACGCCATCAAAGCTTTCGGTTAGGCGGTTCGACTTCCCGAGGATTGGGGAAAGTTGAAATTGAGACAAAAGAGCCTATTGATGCTAAGATAGATGTGAGCGATCGCATCACTAAATTCAATCAAAAGCTAAAAGATCGTTGGTACAAATGGGAAGTTTTTGGCAATCCTATTCAAGAGTCACCAGCAAACCGCACTTACTTCACCCTGGACTTGCAATCCGATGCTATACTGACTGAAAATTGGCTGCGTACCACTGTAATATCCAAAAAGATGTTGCACCAGTTTGCAGGGGTTGAAGCTCAAGATAAATCTTTGCATTTGGAGGCGGCTTATAGCAGTTATGATTTTATGTCTGGTTGGAATGCGGGCTGGGGGTTGATGAAAGATGTAGAGTTGATTACCACGAAAGGAGCGGTTTATTTGTTCAGTACAACTCAACCAGAGCTTTGGATTAAGAGATTGGGAGAGTTGGAAATGAGGGGATTGGGCGATCGCACTTGCGAAGGTTTCGGACAAATTAAAATTTGCAACCAGTTTCATAATATATTTAGAGAGGAGGCAGTGTAGATATGTTAGAAATTTTAGATATATCCTTACAAGAACAATTAGAACTCAGAATTGAGCGAGAAATCAGTAACCAGATGGACGCAATAATTGAAAAAGTAAACAGGATAGCTAAAAAATTCTCCATTGCCACAAAAGATAAAAAATCTCCCTTCAAAAATGTTCTGGCTGTTGCTACTGATTCCAGTTCTTCCCTTGAAGTTATCAAAAACTACATTCGCTATCAGATAGGTCGCAAAGATTCTAGTCCTATCTGGAAAATCCTCAACGAGGAAGATATGTTTGCGATAGCATTAGTTAAAGAACTTGACAAATTAAATGAGGACGTTACAAAGATATTACAAAAAATGAGAAAGAATCTACCTAAAAGTAATCCTCTGGAATCTTACCTGACCGATACTCAGAATCGGGAGAGAATAGAAAGAAATATTCATCTCAAAATTGCACAGCTCTATCTAGGCTATCTAGCACGAGAGCATACAGCAATGGTAGGAGAGAAAAATTTAGGTCAAGAAAGTTAAACAGACATCAAGATCGAGCGCTCAAAAATTAGGAGAAAAATTTATGTCTACTAAAGATAAAGAGATACGTCGCTTAGTCATTTCAACTGTTGGTACAAGTTTACTTACTAATCAAATTAATAGTAATAAAAAGTCTCAATCAGATTGGTATTTTTGCTTGCAGGATAATGCTAATCTAACTGAAAAAAACCTTGAAAAGGGTTCGGATATTGATAAGATAATTAAAAGCTTAAAGCAGAGTGCTGAAACCAAACTCAATGAAGTTAATACAATCGGAATTAAAGAAGCGAGTGCTGAACTGAATGGTATTTATGGATTGTATAATGATCGACTAGAAAACGGTAAGCTAGACCATCATGTTCTAATTACTACAGATACAGCACAGGGACAAGTTACAGCAAATATTGTTGAAAAATTTTTACGGGATCGAAAAATTAGTGTTGAAGTGTATACACCTGAAAAACTTTCAACAGCAGATAATAAAGTTTTCAATCAGGGAATTGACAATTTACTAGATTGGCTTGATAGACGAGTAAAGGAAGACAAGGAAAAAAACTATGAAATCTATTTCAATTTGGTAGGTGGATTTAAAGCATTGCAAGGATGTATGAATACAATGGGGATGTTTTATGCCGATAAAATTATCTATGTTTTTGAAGGAGCGAGCTCAAATTTAATTACTATACCTCGCTTACCCATAACCGTAGATTATTCCCGGCTGACAGATCATGTACCTACTCTAGCATTACTCGATGCTGGTGCTGGGCTACTTCCATCAAAAACAAAAAACATTCCAGAAGCTATGATTGCAGAAATTGATGGCAAAATGACCATTTCTAATTGGGGACAGCTTATTTGGAATCAGTGTAAAGATGAGTTTTTGTCACAGAAGTTACAAGAGTTTCCCAGGCTATCTTACGACGAAAATAGGTTTCCCAGAGACTATAACAACATTAGTACGGCACAAGAAAAGGTTAAACTCCAAGAAACATTGGCTAAAGTTTCGGGCTTACTCGAAGAATCTAACGGTGATACTAGAGATTTAGTGAAATTAGTTAGTTATTCTCCCTACAAAGGAGCAAAAGAAAAAGAAGTTTATCATTTTTATGTTGGAATACATTGGCGAGTTAGTTGTAAAGTCTCAAATGGAAATCTAACTCTGCGATATTATGGAACTCATGATTATGTAGAAGGAAAAGAAACAAATTAAATTAGGCAAAGAAGAAATGTTTGACACATTCAAAAACCGACTGGAAATCACAGGAACGCTCATAACTGTAACCGCCTTACGCATTAGTAAAGGTCGATCGACCGAACCCACTGGCTCCGATCTACCTGTAATCAAAGATGCTTTGGGTAGACCTTTGATTCCCGGTTCAAGCTTTAAAGGTGCACTACGATCGCGCTTAGAGAGCTTCCTCCGAGGTATCGACCCAAATTTAGCCGAAGATCCGGCTAACTACACAAGTTCAACTAGAAACAATCAAGTCAAATATTTGAAAGATGAACACAAGAATAATGACTTTGAGCTAACACAAGAACTCATCAAAATAACAGACGATATTGGCAGTTTATTTGGCACTCCTTGGATGGCCAGCAAATTTCAAGTTCGCGACTTAACTGTACAACCCGATGCGTGGTTCGGACAATATCAAGAACGAGATGGCGTAGCCATTGACAGAGACACAGAAACCGCCGCCGATGGCAAACTTTACGACTACCAAGTTGTCCCCGCCGCAACTCCCTTTGATTTTAAAGCAGTAGTTGAAAATGCTCATGATTGGGAATTGGGTTTATTAATGATTGGTTTGCATCAATTTGAGACCGAACAAATACCTCTCGGAGGAGGGCGATCGCGCGGCTTAGGAGTGGTTAAACTAGAAATTGATAAGATGCGCTGGATTGATGTCGAAGACCATCCCGAATTTTTGTTAGAATACTTAAAAAAGTTAGTGATGGGAGATGAAACGGCTTATGAAGATGCAGCCGATTATAAAGATGACTGGGTACAAAAGCTGATCGATAAACTCCTGAAAAATAAAACTTCTCAATCATCTCCAACTCAAATAGTTCAAGGCTAAAACTAAACATCCCACACAGGAGGTCAATATGAGTTTCAGCAATTATAAAGATATCGGTGAAGTTCTCCAAGAGTTTCAGATTACTTACACTGAAGCTAATTTTATGGGAGAAACTGCATTTAGTATCCCTGACTATTTTCGGGAAGACTTAGCATTTATGATGCGGGAAGCAGTTGTGGACAATTCAGAGTTTGCTGTGTGCGAAAATTTGATCTATCCAGTTCTCAAAGAAGTTTGGAAATCTTATTATACTAAGTTTGTTTTATGGAGCCATAAGTCTCTTACTTACGACCAGAATCTGTGTGGTTTTCCTGAATATATTTTGACTAAACGCTCCCCTTTAGGAAAATTTGTGTTTGGCAAGCCTTATTTTCTATTAGTTGAGGCCAAGCAAGACAAGTTCGATGAAGGCTGGGCGCAGTGCCTAGCTGAAATGTTTGCAGCACAGCGACTTAACAATGAACTTCACGTAATAATTTTTGGTATTGTTTCCAACGGCAAGGATTGGGAGTTTGGTAAATTGGAAGAAACAGTTTTTACAAAAAATATTAACCGCTATTTAATAGAAGAGCTAGATCCACTATTTGCTGCCGTTAACTATGTTTTCCAACAGTGTGAAGTTCAGCTAAATCAGTTAGTAGCCGCTTAATTCCCAACCATCTCTCGACCTACTCAACTATGCACAAACGAATTGTCAACCACTGTACCATTGACTTAACTCTCCTTCCTGACGGGCCGATTCTGATCAAATCTGGTAAAGAAGGAGCCGATCCAACGAAACCAGATATGGAATTTGTCGAGACTTACCACGCAGGAGGGAAGTCAATTTATCTACCGGGAAGCAGTTTGAAAGGTGCTATTCGCGCTCATGCTGAGAGAATTGTCAGAACCCTAGGAAGAGATAGTAATCCTAATGATCCGAAAGTTCTCTGGGCTAACGATCCATTGAATGACAAGCATGATTACTTGAAAAATAAATCATCCAGCGATATTTACAAGTTCTCTTCTTTTACCGATCGCATTTTCGGCAACACTTCAATTGCTAGCAGACTTAGAATCCAAGATGCTCACCCAATTGATAAGAAACAGCTCAAAATTCAAGAACGCAATGGAGTCGCGATCGATCGCGTTTTCGGTTCCGTAGCCGTTGGCCCCTTTAACTACCAAGTCTGCACCGCCGGAGAATTTCGCACTAAAATACATCTCAAAAACTTTTCCTTAGCACAATTAGGCTTGATTGGCTTAGTTTTGCGAGACTTAAATGATGGCTGGTTTGGAATCGGTTTTGCCAAATCTCGCGGTTTGGGGACGGTGACAGTCAAATATAACGAAGCCGTAGTTCAATATCCCGGTTGTAAATTAGATGAAGATACTCGCCAAATTCAACAAATAGTCAAATCCGGTCGATGGGGACACGCTTTCTTGCTGGGCGCAGGAGAATTTTTAGAGACTGAAGAAGCTGCAAGTTATGGCTTTTCTCAACCCGATCGCGAACAAACCCCTATTCCTGCTGAACCGATGGATTTAGGTTTTGGAGTGCAGCTAAAATGGCAAGGCGACGGTGAGACTGGTGTACCGAATTTATTTAAATGTGCAGTTTGTGCTTGGAGTAAGCTTTTAACAGGTACCGCAGCATGAACAAAGGTTTTGTATATGTTCGATCGGGTTTGTCACGAGATGAAGTTAAAGAGTTGCTAGACAAATTAGCAACTGAGGAAAGTTATTATTTTGTGCGATCGCCCCACGCAGTCAGCGGCATTTGTATGAACTTACCCCAAGAATTTCCCGGTTTTGAAGGGCAAATGTTTAATGCCGATCGCGAATTGCGCTGGAAAAAGCAGGGAAGTGCATATCAAGCGTTACTGCTGAGTCGAGTTGAAGCCGATTTAGAAGGATTTGAGCCGATCGGTGAAAATTGGGAATGGTGCGATCGCACGGCTTACTTTCACCCCCTTGACGAACCAAAATTCCCTAAAACTTTTGTCTATAAAGGAGAAAATGATGAAAAGATTGTCTCTAACAATATTAGCATAGGTCAGCGATACTTTCAAGAAAAAAGAACTGCTACCGTTCATTTTGTCGCCCTCACAGTCAGGAGTTAACATGACTACAAATCTCCCACCCAAGCCCCGACGTTCTACACCGCCGCCAAGTAGTCCGGTTTCTAATAATAATCCCGCTGAAACTGGAGAACCTAAACCTTATGAATTAATTAGTTTCCCCAAAGAACGACCGCCAAAAAAACCTCCGGCCGGACATCACCAATATTTGGGCGATCGCCTGCACGGAACTTTGTTTCTCACTCTGAAAGTTCAGACTACTTTGCACGTCTCTACAGGCGTAGTTGTCATGGGTAGCGACATAGGCAGCCGCGTGCCTTTAATCAAAACAATGGTTCAAAATGTTGACCAAAAGTTATCTATTCAAGGTAGTTCTCTCAAAGGCTGCATCCGGTCAGCATACGAAGCCATTACTAACAGCACTTTAGCAGTAATTACATCAAGATACAGAGATAAAATTCCGCAAGAACGCTTGCCATGTAAAAATAAACAAGAACTCTGTCCGGCAAGTCAAGTATTCGGTGCCTTAGATTGGCAAGGGCTAATTGAATTCAGCGATGCTAAATGCGAAAATACAGGCTTTGCTACGGGATTTATGCCATCTTTATATCGTCCCCGTCCCGATCAAAGACGAGCATATTTTGACGCAAGAGGCAACGTAGCAGGGCGCAAGTTTTACTATCACACAATTCGGGCGATCGACAAAGGTCAAAATCAAGGAATTACCGTTCAGCAAGCGGCTAAAGAGTATACTTTTAAAACACAGATACAATTCAAAAACTTAACAGCAGCAGAGTTAGGAACGCTTTTGATTGTGTTGGGGCAAGATCCAAAGTATCCGATCGCCCTCAAGGTAGGCGGCGGGAAGCCGATCGGCATGGGAACAATGACTGTGGAGGTGACAGCGGCGAGGGTGTTGCAGAACAAGGGAGATTTGCGCGATCGCTATTCATCCTACAATCCTCCTGAATCTGACAGCATAACTGGCACAAAATTGCAACAATTTATGCAAAAAAATATTCAAGCTGCTCATTCTAGTTTAGTGCAAGCAACTCAATTGCAACAACTAGCTGAAGTGTTGAAATATCCGACCGATCGCGAACCTCCAACAGGAATGTATTAAAGATGTCGAATACTGAATTAGTGACAGAATCTTTGACCGAAAACCAGTGGGGAATTGCCCACGCGATTGCTCAAACTTTAGTTAAAGAACAAACTGATGTAAATGAATTAGGAAAGGCGATCGCCTATCTCCGCAATGCAGTTAATCAAAATCAAGCTGATGCCAATTCCCGGTTTTTCAAGTATCTTAAAACCCTAGTCGGTAATGGCAGACAAATCGGACACAGTGGCAAAACCACAGATTATTACCGCAGCATCGACAAAGCTTGTAGCGATTGTCTCAAAGGATTTCAAGGGGATGCTAGCACTTTGCTGCAAATTTTAGGTTGGGCATCTCGTTTGATGCGTTACTACAAAGAAGCGGGGCCGATTGGAGAAGTTGTGGCCCCAGTTGTAGAGTCAGCGAGACAAGTTGAAATTGCTAAGGCGATCGGCAGTCATGAGTTTGCAGTGGGTCAAATTGTCGAAGCCAAAGTTACTGCTGTAAAAGGAAACAAGGTGACATATGAAATTCTGGGAACTATCAGGCTAACTGAAAAAGAACCAAAAAAAGCACAATCCCTCTCTGAAGGACAAACGGTTAAGGTGGAAATTTTAGACCTTAAGGAGGATGGCAGTCTTAGAAAAGTCAAATGCTGTGAATAAAAATATTGAGCCTTCCTGAAGGCTGGATGATTTTGGCGTAAGGGTCGTGTTTCGTGCCTACTTTGTCAGAGTTTCGGAAAACAACGAGGGGGTTGTCTCTGCGGATTTCATCCTCTCGCTTTAGCAATGCCAAATATCGAGCGATACCGAGCGTGTTCAGACTGTAATATATAGTGTAATATGAATGGTAGGCTCAGAGTTTAAACTCTAAACCTTGTAAATTTTGATACTTAACATAGGAAACAAATGTATGTATAGGTTGAAACGCCTTAACTTACCTGAATCAACTCTTCAAGCTCCAGCTAGAGCGACTGAATCAACTTTTCAAGCGCCAGATAGAACGTATTTAACAAGAAAAAGGAAAATAACATGGTGGAGATTGAGTTCACTGACGAATTCGAGCGGTGGTGGGAAACACTTGATGCAGAAACGCAAGATTCTATTGCTGTCAAAGTTCGGCTCCTAGAAGAAAAAGGAACGACTCTTGGCTTTCCTCACAGTTCAGGTATCGAGGGCTCTCGTCACGGACGTATGCGAGAACTTCGGGTACAACATAAAACGAAGCCATACCGGATTTTGTATGCCTTCGATCCCCGGAAGGTTGCGGTACTCCTTTTAGGAGGCGACAAAACTGGTAACGATCGCTGGTATAAGAAAAATGTACCGACAGCAGATCGGCTCTATGACCAACTGTTAGAAGAGCTTAGGGAAGAAGGGTAGATATCAGAATAAAGCATTTCTGTAAATTGCACACTCCTCACCACCATAAGGAGCTGAAAGTGGACACAAGTTGATATGAGATATGAGAACAAAGTCTTTTAGTGTATTACGAGAGCGGATGAAGCCAGAGCGAAGGGCAAAAATTGAAAAGCGAGTTCAACTCGCCTTACTTCATCTTACCTTTTTGGAACAGCTAAAGTCGTTGGGTTATGCAGATGAGGAACTGGAAAAAGAACTCAGCAATTTTGATTCCACTTTTTCTGATTTGGATAGCCCAGAGGATATTCAAGTATCTGCCCTCTATGGCTACATCCAAGCTCTTGGTGGGAGTCTAAAATTAGTCGCTAATTTCCCTGACAAGGAAATCGTTCTTGCTCAGTTCGAGTAAGTAATACTCAATAGTATCGACAACAAAAAAGAGTTCGGGAGATTATAATCATCCGGCTCTTTTTTGCAGAGAAGGGCTTGACTTTTATCAAAATGACAGCTATTCTTTAGAAGACTGGAGAGTGAAAATTTTCCAAAGACTTCAACAAGTCTTTCAACTTACCCCGCAAGGGGATGGAAACACGCCTCTAGTATGGTGATTGAACAGTTGATTCAGTTTTCACCTCTTCCCCGCAAGGGGACTTTAATCCATCGAGCTAATTACTTCCCGTACTTTTTCAGACGCGCGATCGCCCTTTCCCAATCCTCCATTCGGTCAAGGGCGATCGCGTCAGCTTAGGAAGAATGTGCGATTTGGGGAACTCAGCACCAAAGGATCTCGCAGGATCTCCCTAATTTGCTGTCGATCGGTCTCTACCGTCCGTCGCTGGTTTACCAGAGGAAGCAACCACCGCCATCCCCAACCGCAAGACTTGCGTCACTTGGCTTTGATGAATTTTCTCTGAGAGCATGATGAAGCTATTCCCCCGGAACTTCGGCAACAACTTTGCTTGCCCAATTCGTAATCTTGCATTTTCACGACACATTTGTTTAGCCTTGACTAAACAAAGCGTTTAGCTTAGACTAAACCAATGTCCTATAAAACTTACAACACCATCCATCCCAACGATCCACCAGGAATACGGCCCCAAATTCTGACAGACTTGCTGGAGTTGGCGAAACTCAGCAAGCATAGCTGCTTGAAAAAAGCCATCGAAATGATTTCGGATTTACAAGCCAACGGTATGAATTGCAGATACAAAAAGCATTTAGGAGGGCCGATTTACGAACTCAAATCTCGGGCAGAAGAAGGTGGCGCACGAGTTATTTTTTCCAAATTTCTCACACAGAATTTGCTCTCTGTCGCGCTGAGTGCAAAACAGAAGATGCTGCTAGTGCTGCATTCCTAAATTGGACAGCCGAAGTTATCCAAGCAGCGCGGAATGGCATACAAGTGTTAGTATAAACTAACCGAGGTAAAAAATATGACAAAAATTGATGGCAAAGCAAGCGATTTATTGGCGGCACTCCTAGCCGAACCAGAAGCAATGGTAGATGTCAATCCTCCTGAAACTCTCAAACCTACTACGGCAGAGGAATTACAACAAAAATTAGAATATTTTCTCATTTTAGATAGTTTGGGAGAATTGCTGCAAAAAATTCGCAACTCTCGCGGATTGACAGTTAGAGAAATGGCTCGCGAAGTGCAAAAAAGCCCTGGAAGGATATCTCAAATTGAGGGAACGCGCGATCGCATAGAGTTGAAAACTCTGGCGGAATATGCCAATGAGTTAGGCTATGATGTCCAAATTGCTCTCATTCCGCGAAACGATCGCCAACCAGCTCTTTTTGCTCCGATTCCTCTGTCGCAAGCGAGCGCCTAAATAAAAAAGCGATCGCGCGCTGCTATTTTGCCCTTCACCCGATTTGTGGCATTCTATATCTGAAAACCTCACAAAACACCGCATGAAGGAGGGCAGCAAGTACCAGTCGCTCTTAGATTATCTGCGCGAAAATCGCCATCTCGACGAAGTAACCCTCAACTTCGCCGAAATAGAGGCATTACTAAACAACGCCCTCCCCCCTTCCGCACGCACTCAACAAGCTTGGTGGAGCAACCGCAAAAAGGGCGCTCTGCAAGCTACCGCTTGGATGGAGGCAGGATATCGGGTGGAAACAGTCGATTTCGACGCACAACGGGTAACATTTCGCAAGTTAATCCAGAAAATTCAGGTTCAGCAGGCGGGCGATCGGGTGCAGTGGAATGGCGAACTCATCAACGCATTGCGTCTCCATATGGGGTTGACACAAGCAGAATTTGCAGAACGGTTGGGGGTTGACCAGAGGACTGTAAGTAAATGGGAGAACGGACAGTCACCAGCTCGTTCCACGCTAAAACATCTGAATTTAGTCGCCGAAGTAGCTGGTTTCAGCTTTAGGGCAGAATCTAAAAACACAGATTAAGTTGTTGACATTTTACAATTTTAAGTTGTATATTGTTAGAGTAAGGCTTAGCTAGGCGATTGTCAAGTGCGATCGCGCCAAAAAACAAAGCCCCCAAAAAAAAAGCCAGCGCCGCAAATTTGGCACTGGCCGATTCAAAATTAAAAAATCACCTCTATGATACACCATTCTTTGAGGCCTCGCCCGATTACCGATCGAGAAAAACGAATCATTCAGCTTTACGCTGACTGTCAACTGGCGATGACTCCGCAGCAATTCTACGCAAAATGGGATGTCCCGCAAGAAGCTCTAGCTCTCATTTGCTGTCGATCGCTTTCTACTGTGCGTCGCTGGTTTACCAGGGGAGGCAAGCACCGCCATCCCCAACTGCACGACTTGCGTCACCTCGCCTTGATGAATTTTCTGTTAGAGCATTTTGAAGCGATTCCCCCAGAACTTCGGCAACAACTTTGCTTAGCCAATTCGTAATCTTGCATTTTTTTCTAGCCACCTGACAAAGTAGGTGGCTTTAATTTCGCCCCCTATAATTAAGCTGAGACAATCCCTGACAAAAAACAGATTTTTTTGTTGGGGAATTCGGTAGGCATTTCAGTGTTTATAAAACCATTGATGCCCTTATCTTAAATCGCGAACCAATCCATCAAAACATAACAGAATAAATAACCCCACCCAAAATCCTGTCTTGACTTCAATCGATTAAAGGCTAAACTAATATAGAGTTTTACCATAAAAGTTTATCCCCGTTCATGAACATCGCTTATCTAGTTAACCAATATCCCAAAGTCAGCCACAGCTTTGTCCGCAGAGAAGTTATAGCCGTTGAAAATTGCGGCCTGAAAGTCGCACGCTTTTCGATCCGATCCTGCGAGTCAGAACTCGTTGATGAGGCCGACAAACTAGAGCAAGAATTGACTAAAGTAATCTTAGGAGTTGGCGTACAGGGGTTAGCGTGGGCTTTGCTGCGCGTTGCCGCAACTAGACCCATTCGATTCATCGAAGCTGTGCGGTTAATGTTCAAAGTTGGCTGGCACTCGGAACGGGGGATTTTGCTGCATCTAGCTTATTTAGCAGAAGCTTGCATTCTTTTAAATTGGTTTGCCGAATCCGGTACAACACACGTTCACGCTCACTTCGGGACAAATTCGACAACAGTCGCAATGCTGTGCCGCGTACTTGGCGGCCCGACTTACAGTTTCACCGTTCACGGCCCTGAAGAATTTGATAAAGCCACACTTCTTTCCTTAGACGAAAAAATTAAGCGATCGACCTTTGTAGCAGCAGTTAGTTCCTTCGGTAAAAGTCAGCTTTTTCGGTGGTGCGATCGCACTTTTTGGTCAAAAATTCACGTCATACACTGCGGCGTAGATGCTGCATTTTTAACTGCACCCTACGTCCCCATACCCGCAGCACCCCGCTTAGCTTGCATTGGCCGGCTCAGCGAACAAAAAGGTCATTTGTTATTGCTAGAAGCTGCTAGCAAGTTAGCAGTTCAAGGCTTAGAGTTTAAGTTGGTACTCGTAGGAGACGGGCCGCTGCGATCGGATATTGAACAGCAGATTCTGCAACTCGGCCTGCAAAACCATATAGAAATTACCGGCTGGGCTAGTGGCGATCGAGTTCAGCAAGAGATTTTAGCTTCACGGGCAATGGTATTGCCTAGTTTTGCTGAAGGTTTGCCCGTTGTAATTATGGAAGCCCTCGCTCTCAATCGGCCCGTAATTAGCACCTATGTTGCTGGCATCCCGGAACTCGTAGAACCCGGTGTTTGCGGTTGGTTAGTTCCTCCCGGTTCCGCAGAAGCATTAGCCGTAGCGATGCGCGCGGTATTGGAAGCACCTCTAGAAAAGCTAGAACAAATGGGAAAAACAGGAGCAGAGAGAGTTGCTCAACAACACAATGTCGATTTAGAGGCAAAGAAATTAGTGGCGCTGTTTGAGAGTGCTTGAGAATGGTGCAAAACCTATGGATTAACTGACATTTTGCACCATTATTAATAAGTCTTTCAAGGGTGGGCAGGATGCCCAACCCCTACTCCCCACAGGAAAATTAATTGTTTGTGGAACAGGCCGGAAAGCCTGTTCCTTGAATTAAGCTGTAATTGTTTGTGGAACAGGCCGGAAAGCCTGTTTCTTGAATTAAGCTGTAATTCTTTATTGTTTGTGGAACAGGCCGGAAAGCCTGTTCCTTTAATTAAGCTGTAATTGTTTGTGGAACAGGCCGGAAAGCCTGTTCCTTTAATTAAGCTGTAATTGTTTGTGGAACAGACATCTTGCCTGTTCCTTTAATTAAAGCAACCTACTTACAAACTTTTTAAGGAATAGGAACTGATCGCAACAACTTGTCAACAATCGTCTTAGCCCTCCTTCCGCCCGCCGGAATCAACCTGTGAGAAAGTACGTGCGGTGCCAAATATTTCACATCATCAGGAGTCCCATAATCCCGGCCCTCCATAAACGCCAAAGCCTGCAACGCCCGGTGCAAAGCCACCGCACCCCGGGGACTCACCCCCAGAGTAATCTCCTCATCTTCCCGCGTCGATCGCACCAAATCTACAATATACTGTTTCAAAGAGCCTTCCACCTTCACAGCAGCGCACAAACGACGCAATTCCTGCACTTCTTCCAAAGAAATACAAGGCTGCAAATCTTCAACAGCAAAACTATCAGAAAGCCGTTCCAACATTTGCAACTCTTCCAACGCAGCGGGATAGCCCAAAGTCAAAGACAAAGTAAACCGATCCATCTGCGCTTCCGGTAGCGGAAAAGTGCCTTGATATTCGATCGGGTTCTGAGTCGCAATCACAAAAAACGGCGTCGGAACATTTCGAGAAACTCCATCTACTGTCACCTGCTTTTCTTCCATCACTTCCAGCAAAGCTGACTGAGTTCGCGGCGTCGCCCGATTGATTTCATCGGCAAGCAAAACATTAGCAAAAACTGGCCCGGGCAAAAACTCAAACTCTCCGCTGCGCGGATTCCAAATATTAGTACCCGTGATATCCGTCGGTAACAAATCGGGAGTGCACTGAATCCGCTGAAACTTCCCATCGATCGATCGCGCCAAAGACTTCGCCAGCAGCGTTTTTCCCACACCCGGCACGTCTTCCAGCAGCGCGTGCCCGCCCGAAAGCACGGCTACCAGCACCAAGCGAATAGCATCCGCTTTGCCGACCATAGTTTTGCCTAGATTTTGTTTGAGCCGCTCAATATGTTGTCTCATATCCCTGATTTCTAATTACTAATTGCTAATTGCTAGTTGCTAATTGTTGAAAAGATATCAAGATTGCCAAATTCTTGAGTCTTTGCCTTGCGGACTTCGGATTTGTACAAGTAGAATTTAGTCTGACTCATCTTGCACCATTTTTAAAACCGATCGCCCGTTCTAGATCGCATAATTATTAGACTTTAGCAGCTATAGCGGTTCTCAAGCGTGGTGAGGTATGGGGACGAGTCCTATGCCCTATGCCCTATGCCCTATGCCCTATGCCCTATGCCCTATGCCCTATGCCCAAGGCTATAATACGCTTCTAGCAATATCACAATCTGCCTGAATTTGAGTTTTGAGAGCTTCCAGAGACGCGAATTTTTGTTCGGGTCGCAAAAACTCTACCAAACTCGCGCTCAAGGTTTGACCGTACAAATCCCCAGACCAATCTAACAGGTGAACTTCCACAGTGGGTTGCAGGCCGTCTACTGTCGGGCGGCAACCAACATTCATCACCCCATTGACAAAAGATAAATTTGATGCTGTGCCGGGAATTAGAGAGTTGGGATTTTCCCGCTGATAGGAAGAACTTTCCTCTTTCATCTTTTCCCCTCCCTGCTTCACCGAGACTCGCACCGCGTACACGCCAAAACGTGGCAAAAATTTTTCCGGCGGCAGTTCGATATTAGCAGTAGGAAATCCGATCGTCCTACCCAGCCGCTGTCCCCCAACCACAGTCCCGACTAAACTGTAAGGTCGCCCCAGCAACTGATTCGCTCTTGTGAGGTCGCCGGATGCCAGACCTTCGCGGATTGCAGAACTGCTGATCCGATCGCCCTCACCGCAATTGTGCAGGGGTACAAGAGCAACATCAATACCGTAACCAGAGGCGATCGACTGCAAATCCACAGCCGTCCCAGCGCGTCCCCGTCCAAACCGAAAATCAACCCCCACACTAATTCGACTCGCTTTTAGTTGTCGCACCAAAATTTCCTCGACAAACTCAGAAGCAGTCAAAGCCGCAAGTTCTCGATCGAACGGCAGCAGCACAAGTTGCTCGACGCCCATTGCTGCGAGCAATTCTACCTTTTCTGCCAGAGGTGTCAGCAGTTTTTTCGGTTGACCCGTAAAGAATTCTTGCGGGTGGGGATCGAATGTCACCACAGTGCCGTAAAGCCGATCGACCCCATCAGAATCGATCCCAGAGAGGCTGTTGCCCTCTGCCCTTGTCTGCCCTATCAAACCATCGAAATTATGGCTGCTGCAGGCTCGATCGGGCGGTGCTGCTGAGTCATTGTCGCAGGTCGCCAGATGTTCTGTTTCCAAATTTTGATCTCTGCCAGCGTTGGAGAGCAAGTTTGGCCCCGACGCAATAACCGTCGCAGAATTTTGCCCAGGCGATCGATTTAAAATTGGCTGCACGACTTGTCGATGCCCTAGGTGCAAACCATCAAAGTTTCCCAAGGCAACAGAAGTTGGAGTCAGAGCAGCGCTACAAGAAGAAGTTACCGTTCTGAAAAACTTACCCATAGCTACCCAAATCTAGAGATAGCTGGACAGGAGTGCTTGTGGTGTTAACTTCCTGTTTCACAGTAGCGACAACATGACTGCTGTCGGGTTTGTCTACTCCGCAGGCTGACACGGTGGAACTCACCGCCAATTCTGAACGTTCTGGAATAAATATTCCTTCAAACCAACGTTCTATATTTTTCGACGCATTCAAGTCACGGTCTTGAATATTTCCACAACTGGGACATTCAAAGGCTCGGACTCTTAATGGCATTTTATGCCGATGATTACAGCAATTTGAACAGATTTGACTGCTAGGAAAGAATCGATCTATGAGCGTCAGTTTTGAGTTAAACTTTTCGGTTTTATATTCAAGTTGACGTTTGAACTCGTACATTCCGCAGTCGGCGATTGCACCAGCTAACTTGTGGTTCTTCAAAAATGCCTTAACATTCAAATCTTCAATCTTCACCTCACTGTGGTTTTTGGCGAGGTAAGTTGTTAGCTTATGAATAGCATCTTTTCGGATGTTTGACACTTTTAGGTGCAGCTTAGCTAGTTTAGCGATTGCCTTTTTGCGGTTGTTAGACCCTTTGACTCGCGCACAGACACGCCGTTGCAGACGTTTCATTTTACGGTTCATCCGACGATAGGCTTTAGGGTTGGCAAAGACTTCGCCGTTAGAACAAACAGCTAGCTGCTTGATGCCGATATCAACTCCGACGGTAGGACGGTCAGGTAGAGTTGCGGGCTGCTCAATTTCGTATTTAAAAGCAATGAACCATCTGTCAGCTTTTCGACTGATTACGCAGTTGTGAACTGCCGTAATTGGTAATGGTTCGTGTAGCCTAACCCAGCCAATCTTAGGTAACTTGACACGCTTGCCGTCGTTATTAATTCCTGGCTTTGCTTTGGTTCCTTGTTCTAGGTAGAAGGAGTCCCCCGATACACCTTTCTTTTTGAATCTAGGTTGTTTAGATACCTTTTTGAAGCATCTATCCCAAGCTGTTCTCAATTCAGTCAGAGCCTGTTGTGGGCTTGCCTTGGAAGATTCGTAATACCAGGGATGCTCATGTTTGACTTCTGCCACTAAACGCTTGTGTAGATCAATTGCAGAAGGGATCTTAATAGTTTTATCCGTCTTCCTGAGTGTCAATGTTTCAAGGATGATTGAATTTGCCCAGTTGTAAGCGTGTCTTGCTACTCCGCAATGCTGCCGAAATCTAGTCACCTGTTTGTTATTAGGTTTTAATTCCGTCTTGAAACTAAGTAACATTTGCTTTTACCTCATTTCTGCCTTACTCTTATTGTATGCGGAATTAATACGGAACAACAAAATGCCTAGAAAAAAGATTTACAGCGAGCCTAAGCGTAAGGTCAACCTCAGCCTAACCGAGACTGCTACTAAGTGGCTAGAGGAAAAACGAGTTCAGCTTACCGCAAGCAGTCTTAGTGACGTTATCGAGAGACTTGCTAGAGAGTTACCCAACAATTCCATCAATGAGTAACTTTGTCTAAGAATCACGTTACAGCTTTAAACCCCTAACTTAAATTTGAGATTTCCGACCTCAAGATTTCAGAACCATCTGGCAATCTCACATCCATCAGACAGACACTTGAGGCGCTTGCACCAACGCTTCAGACAAATCGTTATCAGGAGGCAGCAATTGTAACGACAAACCTTCCCGCGCCATCAAACTATTCGGGAACCTTTGAGCCACTTCTTCTCCCACCCTGTCTAAAAACTCGTCATTGTGCAGCGGGTCGTGGTGAAAAATCACCAACTTTTTGACATTAGCAGCCTTTGCCACCTTCACCGCTTCCTGCCAAGTCGAATGTCCCCAGCCGACCTTGCTGCTCTTCGGGGCATAATACTCCTCATCGGTATAAGTAGCGTCGTAGATCAGCACATCAGCATCCTGAGCTAAATACAGCACATTGTCGTCTAAACGATCGGGAAAATGTTCGGTATCAGTCACGTAAGCAGCCGAATACCCCCGCCAGTTTACGCGGTAGCCTATAGCTTCGCCCGGATGGTTGAGCAAAGCAGTTTCCACCTTAATCTCTCCGATTTCCAGCGGTTTGCCCACTTCTATATCGTTAAATTTCAGGTCTGCCCCCATAATTTGCAGGGGTACCGGAAAATTGGGGTGCAGCATCTGGTCGTGGAGGCGCTGCTGGATAGTAGCCTTATTAGGAGCAATAGCCCCATAGATGTGAAAGCAGTTCCCAGGAATAAAAGCTGGGACAAAAAATGGGAATCCTTGAATGTGATCCCAGTGAGAGTGAGTAAAAAACATATGAGCTTTTACGGGCATCTGGGACAGGAGAGTTTGTCCCAAAACCCGCAATCCAGTACCGCCATCGAAAATTAGGCGACTGTCACCCACTCGCATTTCTACACAGGGCGTGTTGCCCCCGTAACGTACTGTTTCTGCTCCGGGAGACGCTATGCTACCTCTAACGCCCCAGAAGTGAACCGTGAATTGGTTGTGCATACTAGACATGGGTTTTCTTGCAAGATTGTTCCGGCGAGTTATCGATAAGGTGTTTACATATTACTAAGGGCTTTACCATCAAACCCAAGTTCTTTGACGGTCGAGTTCCCCACTTGTTGAAAGTGCCAAGAGTCTCGCTCATCGCGAGAATGCAAAACTGTTGGGCTTGACAACTGAGCAATAAATTACAAGGTAGACTAATCAAGTCTCGATCGTAACTATTCTTTTCGTCTCTTCACTAGCCTAACCTCCGCAGACACACTTTGGGGCAGCAGTTCTGTCTGAGTTTGGTCAAAAGCCGCTGTTTGTTCCAGCCTCCGCACTTGCCGAACCCGATCGCGCGGTTGCTTGTTTGCCCTGCTGCTTTACGGGTTGGAACGCGGATGATGGCTTTCCTGCTATCTAGTCCGGTTTAGCGACCATAATATGCAGGTGTCGGGGCTGTTTTGCGCCGATATCTGGCTGATGTTGCCGATCGGGCGTGAACGTGCCTCTACAAGAAGGAGGGTTAATTTACCCGACTTGAGATGCTCCCGCCATTTAACCCCTGCCCATGAGCATCAGGGACTCCTTTTTAGCAGAACCCGGTTTAATTAACTCAACTCCCATTAATTCCAAAATCTTAGCAGTTTAGGAATGCTTCTGCTATTAATTATCAACCCATACTGTCTGGATTGTCGGCTCGCCCAGAGGCGGCGGTTCGTCCAGCTAGCGGTCAAGCTGAACCCAGCCTCATCTGACACCGGGGTAGCAGCGACATCCCCAGCCACCGGGCAAAAGGCTAAATTTTCGTCGTGCATTTCTTGGCGGACGAATTGAATCACTCAAAATTCCCCTATTTTCGGAAATTAAAAAATTTCGAGTTTTTGCCATCATGCCAACTCCGATCGCCCAAGGGCCTCAAGAGTGATTCAGAAATATTCCCTGTTAACCTGTGGTGCTTTTCTCAACAATCTTCAATAGCTCTATCTTTGGTAAGGATTTCTCGGAATTTGGCGCAGTTGCGGTACTGGCCACGGGTTTGAATTTCGGGTATCATAGAGTCTTAGACTCTTGTTTGCCGAGAATCTAAATCACTGCTAAAAAAGCCTCGATAACTTTAAGTTATTTTTCAAAAAAGTCAGTATGAATCAAGTTAAAAAAACTACAACCAAGCTGAATAGATCGCCTGTGAAAGTGTCCGATCGCACTTTGGAACTCGGTAATCTCCCCTTGAGCGACCTGTCTGTAGAAATGACGGATGGCCAAGCTTTGAGGAAATTTAGTTCCGACGATCGCCCGCCGGGAACCCCAACAGCCACAGGCCGGACTGCCGAAACAATGCGCCGGAGGGTAGATGGCAAGAGCGAGTGGGCCCGATCGCCTGTGGTTTCTACTGCGTTTCTCAAGTGGCTGCTAGAGAGTTTGACTCGATCGAAAGGTTGGCTGGCAGTTGTCACCCTGGCAGCAGTTTGGGGGTGGTGGAACAGTCAGTTACTGTTTTCCACAGGCCTGGGGATAGCAGCGATGATGCTGGTTTACCGAGGGCAGTCGTGGGACTGGCAATTGCTGCGAGCAAAAGGCGAGCAATTTTGGGAAGGCCCGAACCGCCGCTTCGTTTTAGCCGTCGGCACCGGCGGCATTGCTACCTTGGGCGCTTACATGAGTTTGGCGATTTGGGCGGACTCAAGCAGCCACTGGATGGCTTTGAGCCTAATTTTGCAGAATTTGGGCACGATCGCGATTGCAGGACTGTTGCTGCGGCAAGGGTTGAGTCTGGGGGCCGCAAAAGATGAAGTGGTGCTCGATCGCATCTTGGCGGATTTGACTGATGCTGACCCCGTGAAGCGTTTGATTGCAGTGCGGCAAATGACCGATTTGGTGAATCAGGGTGGGTTTGGCCCTGTGAGCTCTGTCAAAAGTTCGTTAGCGAAGCCCTCGCAGAGGATCGCCCGTTCCCGCGCTGCCGAGTGCTTTCGCCTGATGCTGAGTCGGGAACCAGAAGCTTTAGTCCGCAATGCCCTTCTCGAAGGTTTGCAGACTTGGGACGCTACTTATGGCTTTGTTGCTTCGGACAAATTATCTAAACTTATCTAAAGCTATCTTTAGATAATCCGAGTTTACTTCCTACGCTATTGGGCCCAACGTAGTGGAGGGAGTCGGCTATCCCCCTGGCTGCCGAGGGTTAAGAGTTCAAAATATTAACGCTTGCATTCCAACAATTGCGATCGATATATCTACCACAACCAGGACAATAATAAGTCCGAACGCCCAGTGGCATATCTTTTTTATTCCCACAATTTGAGCTTGTTTTAGAACATCGAGTAAACGCATCTTTCAAGTCAATCAAAGCATTTTGGTAGACTCGGCTAGACAACCGATTTATCTAAGCGAATTCAGGTTGCTTCTTGAGGTAGTTGTTGACACTCCCCGTGCTAAAGCAGCGGGGATTCTCCGGAAATTAATCCGGATATCCTTTTTTCTGGATAACCGCTTTCTACATTAGATAACTGCGAGTTAACCGATAAATTAAGGTTCCTAGGCTCAACCCACTTAGGGATTGATATTTCCAAAGGCGTTACTTTCCCGCAGTCCGCAGGTAGTCTTTTTTGATTACGCGGAAATGATAAACCGCTTTTCTTGGCTATTTTCCTAGAGGCTCCTGTATCAGCGTGTTCAGCATAACCACAGGCGCGACACACGAACTTTTCTCCGTCTCGGTTGCCTTTCTCTGTATGTCCACATTTAGGACACTCTTGAGAAGTGTGTCGGGGGTTAACTGCAAATACAGGCTTGCCAGACTTCGCAGCTAGCCACGCTATTTTTCCAAAAATATCCCCCCAAGCACAATCTAGGATTCTTTTATTAAGTCCACTCTTGGCAGCAGCACCATTCTTCCTATAACCTCCTTTTCCATCGTGCGATTGTTTGGCGCGTTTAACCATGTTGGTTATTTTTAGGTTTTCTTGCGCTACAGCATCAGCCGTTTTAACTATCTTATCGGCAGCTTTCCAGTTATATCCGTCTCTTTTTTGGGTTAGCTTGTGTTGGGTTTGAGACAGCTTGATCTGTGCTTTTTTCCTGTTGCTAGAGCCTTTTTGCTTGCGACTGGCAGCACGATTTCTTATCGCTAATCGTCGAGCTG